>NZ_JBLSDF010000002.1:0-67477 GCF_052315355.1 Cuniculiplasma thermophilum | reverse complement strand
GTGGATCATTCACAAAATATTGCCTGTACTTTTCCCTAAGAACTGTGTCGTAAAGGTCACTCACACAGTAACATGGCTATCCCATGAATAAATGTTATTGTTCCCTTATCTGTTCAGGGAAATGGGTTTTTAGAAATCCTCAAATCTATTTTGGTGAGTAACTCATATTTTTTAAAGAATTCCAGAAAATTAGCGTTATAATAAATCAATGAAGAGGCCAAAAATAAGCAGCCAGTTCCACAATTACAGCCATGGCTATTCCTATATAGATTACAAGCTTTGGATCCAGGGCTGGACCCTCTATCTCTTCTTCATCGAAATATCTTATTAACCCTGCTCCTGATTGAAATCCATCCTTTTTATCTGCCATCTATTCACAAATGTTATCAATAGATTTATTATTTTCGTATAAGACATGAATAAGAAAGTTTATGGAAGAATTAAGAGGATTTTATTTCTGGTGCTGATAGGATTAGTTGTTTTGTCTATCTCTTCCATAACTTTCTATTCTGGCACATGGCCCCCTCTTTCAATTGTGGAATCCAATAGTATGGAACACTCTTCAAATTTTCAATGGAACACAATTGAAACAGGAATGACAGTAATTGTTAAGAAGGTGAGTTCACCATCACAGATAGTAACATATGTCCAGGGCAGGAACTCTGGATTTCAGAGCTATGGGGAATATGGGGACGTGATTCTATACAATAGTATTTCCGGGTACATTGTAATTCATAGAGCAATGTTTTTCCTTTCCTGGAATGGTACAACTCCTGTTGTTCAGGGATATAAAGGTCAATCATGGATAAGTGTTACCAATTCCTATGTTCTCATACGCAATGTTGGTTTTTCACATAGAAATGAAGTTGTATTCATCTCATCATTTAAGGGGGTATCGGGATTTATCACCACTGGAGACAATAATCTTGCAAGATCAACAGACTACATATCCTCACTGAATGCTTATGTTGCAGCGGATCAGAACATTCTTATCTCCCCAAAGGGTCAGATTTTTCCACCAGTTAATTTTTCTTCAATAGTTGGAATAGCACGAGGAGATATTCCACTCTTTGGCCTTTACAAGCTTTATCTCCTGGAATTAACAGGTAAATGGAATAAGGAGAATGAAATCCCAGCTAATTCAAATCTGTATTTAGGAATAATTACTGTCTCCATTTTGACAGCAATATTTTTTCCATACAGAAGAGTCATTAAGAAGATTGGGAAAAGACGGTCTTAGCACCACCTGTTACCTTTAATTCGTGAATCTCATTTGTGTGTTTGAGGGCACGTTTTTTTACCTCAGATACGTTCTCTGAAAGGGTTGGAATGAACACGCTATTTCCACCGGTTACGATATATGTCATCCACAGATCTGATCTCCATTCAATGATATCATCCATCAACTTTCGCATCTCAGGTGTTACAATTTCCACGTTTACAAGGGAGTTCATATAATGATAATCCTCTGTGTCCTCCATTGCCAATTCAAATATCCCCTTCACATCTCTTATTTCAGATAAGGACTCGAGTCTCTTTACAGCAGCCTCTGCATTCTTAATTCTGACTTTATAATGTTCATGCTTTGGCTGATTTGTGTGTATATCATCAGAGGGCTTTCTCTTGTGTGGAAAGACGGCACTTACTATTCTTATATTTTCAAATGCATCTTTATCTAGAATCCTTTTTGTGTAAGGTTTTTCGTCAGCATATGTAACTGTCAATCCCCCATAATAACTTCTTCCTGCACTCTCTGATACTTTCCGCATCTCAAGCTCCAATGAGATTGAGTCTACTTCTAGTAATGAATTAACACATTTTCCCAGTGCGGCTGCCCCTGCATCTGAGCTTCCACTGAGAATGTTTTCATTGACTGATTCTATTGAAATTTTATCTGTACCATACCTTTGAATGAATTGATCAGAATAGGACTTTATCAATTTCATTGGTGACCTGGAATCCTCTGAGTTGATCTCTTCGCCATTTATGCTAACATAGGATTTATCAGCTCCAACAGTCAAGGTTGTTCTTGCAACAGACTCTGAGTCAACGAGTGTGTAAGCTATTCCAGCGGAGCTGTGATAGGGTAATCTTTCGTACATATCCTTTATACCACCAAAAAGAACTATGCCTATTGTGGGATGTGCAACAGCCTGTACCTTCCAGAGTGACATAAAACCAAAATAAACCTCAAATAATATACTTTCTTATCAAGTGAAATCTCTCTTCCTTTCTATGGGCAATATTTAAGAAATTAAGAGAGCGTGAATGGTCTTTTATATGAGGTATCAATAACAAACCATGGTAAATAAACCCAAAATGATGTTCATTATTTCCAGTGGAATAGAGGGCAGAGAAAAGGCCATAAGCGGCCTTCGAATGGCAATAAATATTGCGAAATCCGGCTCAGCAGAAGAAGTTAGGCTGATGTTTTTTGGGCCAAGCCAGGAGATGATATCGAAGGCCGATCAGGTTATAGACGACCTCATCAAGGAAGCTACAAATATAGGTTTATACAAGACTGCTTGCAGTATGATAGCAAAAAATAAGAATATAGAAAAGGAACTTGAGGGAAAAGGGATAACTTTGGAACCTGCTGGAAAAGTGCTGATGGAAGCAATTAATCTTGGCTTTGTCCCAATTACGTTTTAAGATGACACAGTTTATTGATTTTAGGGGTCGAAAAATAAATCTAGACGGCCCTCCTGAGAGGATAGTGTCACTTAATCCTTCCATAACAGAGACCCTCTTTATTATAGGAATGGGCAAAAACGTGGTTGGGGTAAGTGCATTCTGCAGAAGACCAATGGAAGCAGAAAAGATCAGGAAGATCGGTTCGTATAGCACATATAATGAAAATGTAATGGAAGAAATTAACCCAGATCTCATCCTAACAGTATCAGGATATCAGGATTCTCTTGCAGAGAAACTTTCTGAAAAGTATAACCTGTTTCAGATTGAGCTACCTTCGACCCCATTTGGAATACTTGACATGATTAACCGAATTGGTCTGGTTACAGGAAAAATTGATCAGGCAAGAGAACTTATTTCTGATCTGCATGGAAAAATAAGGGTTAATCATAGAAAATTCAGAACATACGTTGAAATAGATCTGGGAGGACACGTTACCTTTGGGTCCCAAAGCTATATAATATCAGCAATGAGCATGATGGGTTTTCAGACTGTTTATGTGTATGAACCTAAAGAGTGGATAGAACCTAATTTTTCTAAGGTAAAGGAGTTTGATCCTCAGGTCATTATAATGGAGGGAAAGATGTACAGAGGAATTACCAAAGAGGAAGCGGTTAAAAAACTTACGGAAGTCGGTTTACAGGAAACCTCGGCGATGAAAAATGACATGATTTTTACAACACCCGGAAAACTTGATTTTCTGGCCCATCACGGTCCTGACTTTTTTAATTCTGCGATTCCGTGGCTCCAGAATGTTTATGATTATGTACTTAAGCAAAAAACATACTAATATAAATACGGGTATGAGATAACTATCTGTCTTTTAGACAGGACGTAACCAAATGGAAGGAATTACCAAAATTAAAGAACTGACACCTGAGTCAAGAAGAGTAAATGTTCTTGCAAAGGTTGTCGAGATCGGCGAGCCAAAGGAAATAAACACAAGATTCGGTGAGACAAAATCTGTTACCGAAGTTGTTATAGGAGACGAGACGGGAAAAATAAGGCTATCCCTCTGGGGAGATCAGGCCTCTAACGTCAAGGACGGTTCCACTTTGCACATTGACAACGGATACATCTCCCTCGTAAGAGGTCAGATGAGACTGAATGTGGGAAAGTACGGAAATCTCAACGAGTCCGAAGAAACCGTATCTGAAGTGAATAATGACCTCGACATGAGTGAAAAAGTGTATGAGAACACAAATTTCAGAAGAGGAGGTAACTTCAGAAGGGGCGGAAACTCTGGCGGATACGGCAGAGGAAGAAGGGACTCTGGATCGAGAGGAAACTACGGAAACGATGAAGAGCAGGATTAATTCTGCTCATCTTTGTAAATATTTTTATTTTGATTTTTAAACATTTCATATATCTCTTCAGATGAAGTTGCATCTTCTGGTTTTTTATCTGTTCTATATCTACCTGTGAATCTTGGAAATCTTAGGGCAAGTCCCTGGCCATTGAGAACGCTGTTAGAGCATGTGTGAATTGGACTTTTAGTTATTTCAGCACCGACAACCTCCATAACTTTCTCCGGGTAAATCCAGACATCCGGTACCATCTGAGAATTTACACGAGCGGGTTTCTTTTCCGTAACCAGTTCCGAAAAGAGACTTTTAAGTTGTGCCAGCATTTCATCTGTGAAACCTGTCCCCAGTTTACATACACTTTCAAAAGTGTCTTCCTCCTTATTGTAGGATGCCAGAAGAAGCGCACCGTAGCTTCCCTTCCTCTTACCATGACCAAAAAATGCCCCAATTACAACTAGGTCCAGTGAATCTGCGAGTTCATTCCTGTAATCACGCTTGAACTTTATCCAGAGCCATCCTCTTGCACCTGCCCTGTATACTGTATCATCCCGGATATCTTTTGCAACTACACCTTCACATCCTGAAGATATGGAATTTTCAAAGAATTTTTCAATTTCGGATTCATCTGAACTTATGATCCTTTTGGCGAACCTTATTCTATCACCTTCAGTGAACTTCTCTCTGAGGAGATTGGTTCTCGAAAGGTAGGAAAGCCTATTTAGTGGCTTTCTCTCAAAATATATAATATCAAATAGAAAAACCACTATTGGTATATCTTCTTCATATTTTCCAAGATCGTATTTTCTTCCTCTGCGCCTTGAAACGTTTTGAAAAGGATATATCTCCTCAGTCTCAACGTTAAAAGGAACCGCTTCTCCATCCACTATAAAACTTTCGTACGGAAGTGATCTGAAATAATTCACAACTTCAGGGAACTGATTCGTCGTTTCTTCAATTCCGCGGGAAAAGGTCTTTACAACATCCCCCTGTTTATGAACCTGAATTCTCAACCCGTCATATTTATTCTCAAAAGCTGCCTTTCCTCCCATCTTTTGAAGTATTTCATCAATAGATTGCAGTCTTTCTGCTAGCATTACCTTCACTGGAATAAGAGGTTGTGGAGATGCATTCTCGATCATGGAAGAATTGCCCTCTTTCAAAATTTTAGCCACATAGGCGAGATCTGGATGAAAATTGTATAATTCCTCTACCTTATCCTGATCTACATTTTCCATATATGCTATCCTTAAAGCATAGAGTATGGTGGAATCAGATACACCCAGCCTGAGCCTTCCCTGAAGTATTCTCACAATATACTTTGATTCAATTGGAGAAGCCCTTATCATGAGGTCAATAAAGATCTTTTCTTTTTCGGAAGCAGTCCCCTGACCCTTAATTGTTGCTACCTTTCGCAGTGAATCGTAAAGCTCCCTAAGTGTCAGAGGGTCATCGAAAAAAGATCTCTGCTTTGATTGGGAAGATAACTCCTGTGATACTGTTCCGAGATCTCCTTCCTTTGCATATCTCTTCATTATCTCCTCCTCAGTAACGCCTGTTATCTTCCTGATTACTTTTATTATAGTTTTTTCCGCAAGTCCAATTTCAATACCCTCATAATCTGGTGCAACCATCCCTTTGGAGAGATAGAGAACAAGAGCATATTCATCATTGCTCTCAAGGATCAGATCCCTATATATATCAGATAATTCAAGCCTTTTTGAGGTCATTGACATTTTTTCAAAAAATTCTACAACTTTGCCAAAAAGCATGAGTAGTCTAATTCATATTATTAAATAAATTTGTTACAAAAAGTGGATTCCAATAATGTAATATCAATTATTTGAAACAGGATAAACTATAACACTTAAATTTGTATTATGAGGTATGCATCATCATAAGGGATTTGATTATGAAAGAATGGATGAAATGAGACAAAAAATGGTTGATGTTGACAAAATCCTTGACTTTATGGATCTTAAGGTAGATGATATAATCTGCGACATGGGTTCAGGAAGCGGCTTCTATTCAGTACTTTTCGCGAAGAAATGCAACCATGTATATTCCTTTGAATGGAATGAAAGAGGTAATAATATTTTAAAGAAAAAGATGAGTGATGAGAAAATAAACAATGTTACAATAAG
Source organism: Cuniculiplasma thermophilum (assembly GCF_052315355.1). Lineage (NCBI taxonomy): Archaea > Methanobacteriati > Thermoplasmatota > Thermoplasmata > Thermoplasmatales > Cuniculiplasmataceae > Cuniculiplasma > Cuniculiplasma thermophilum. The sequence goes on along the minus strand of NZ_JBLSDF010000002.1, from coordinate 61,338 downwards.
AAATGAAAACATATGCGAAAAATCTACATTTCCGGATTGCACAAAAGTATTCTTCTCAAACAGTTTTCACGACTTTGAGTGTAGAGAAGAGCTAATAGAAAGATTCCAGGGAAAATCAAGACCCGATTTCATATTGATTGAATTCAATAAGGATACTGAAATGGGACCTCCTGTTGAGATAAGGATCGATAAGAAAGAACTTAATGAAATTTTTTCACGACATAATTATAGGTTGAAGAAGACTATGGATTTTCATTCGAACTATGTTAGTTATTTCGAACACGAATAGAATTAAAAATTCAAAACCTTCTCATGAAGGTACTCCATCAGATTCCTTAACAAAGGATGCGAATACGAATGACATTATAATAGTTGCAAAAATAACTGCAGAATATTCCTGAACATCAATTATCCCTGATGAGAGAGATATGGTTGCTATAATCAATCCAACTGCGCCTCTTCCCCCAAGAATTCCCATAGTTCCTCTTCCAGTAAATGGTCTCAGCCATCTTCTTCCAATAGCATAATCCAGCAAACCACCTAAAAATGCGGAAACTATGAGAATTATGGACATTATGACCAACATATGATAACTAGGAAATAGGAATGTAAGTCCCGCAATACTGAAGAAAAGAGGAATGAAGAAACTGTCGTTTATCCTCCCCAGTGTTCTGGTTATTATGCCCAGGAGTTCTTCCCCTATGACCACATCACTGATCAGTATTCCTGCGAAGAATGCTCCAAGAACGTAAGTGATTCCGATCAATTCGAAAACTGTTGAAATTTTTAGTCCTGATAGAATTATGGCTCCAAAGACCAACTTTTCACTCCTTGCACCGGCTCTCAATCTTTCAAAGATTGAAAGGACGTATTCTGAGTGTTTTCTTAAACTGATATCCAGTAGCATTATGAGGATGAGGAAAATGATGAATGCGGCAATTTCCAGAAGTATACCCTTTGAATTTATTATTGCAGATGTTAAAACGAATGCTATCACATCGGTGATTATTACAGATGCAAGTATGGCATTTCCGGCCTCAATTTTAAGTAAGTTCAGGCTGTTAAGCATTACAGATATAATGGAAATGGATGGAACTGCAATGGATATTGCCATTATCATCTCACTGGAGTTTATTGAACCATAGATAATTCTTATGGCCACCAAAATTACAATAAGTGGAAATACAAATGATGAAAGAGTCAGTATTGAACCTTTTTTGATATTTTTCAACATGGTATTTGTTGTTGCCTCTATTCCAATTAGCAACACTATGAAAAAGAGTGAGATTTCACTCAGTCCATTTATTACCGCATTGGGTGCTACAAAATTCAAAACTGAATGCCCCAGGATTACTCCTGCGAGAATTTCCCCTATAACAGACGGATACTTCAGTTTCTCGAATAATGACCCCAGTATGATGGAGAGGAGCAGGAGAGGAGCAGGAGAGAAAATATCGCTATTAGAATGTCCACGCTCCATATAACATATATAACTATTAATTTCTTCGGTATGAAGTTTGAAATTATTTTTACCCCTGCTTGGAGGAAGAATAAAAAGTGTCTCTATCATTTTGTGTCCATTTGCCTAGGTAAATTTATCCATACCTGATCAAGATCGGGAACAAAATGGAAAATCTTCACACTATATTATTTTTGAATTAATTTTCTCTTCACGTTCATGCTCCCCCATATTTTCTCCTTTTTGGACAATGTGATTATATGCCCCACAGGTCTTAAAAATTATGTATTTAATAATTTAAATTTAAATCGTTGTAATTTTACTCCTATATAATCTTTGTAAAAAATTTATACCTATGACACAATATGCCATAATACATTAGAGTGTGATGTCATGGCTGATGAAATAAAGACGGTTGAAACCGATGTCCTTGTTATTGGTGCCGGTGGAGCCGGTATGAGAGCTGCTATTTCTGTAAATGATGCTGGATTGAAAGTTGTAATGGTAACAAAATCACTCCTTGGAAAGGCACATACAGTTATGGCAGAGGGCGGAATAGCTGCGGCCCTTGGAAATGTTGATCCCCAGGATAACTGGACCGTTCACTACGGTGATATAATAGAAGAGGGAGTTTACATTTCTGACTGGAAAATGGCAGAGATTCTGGGAAAAGAAGCGCCTGAAAGAGTTTTAGAACTGGAAAGATACGGTGCCCTATTTGACAGAACACCAGACGGAAGAATAATGCAGAGGGCCTTCGGTGCCCATACGTACAGAAGGCTGGCACATGTTGGTGACAGAACTGGGCTTGAACTCATAAAAACTCTGGAGGATCAGGTTCTTCACAGGGATATTACCTTTTACGATGAAATGTACATAACTAACCTTTTGAAGAAGGATGATAAAATAATAGGTGCCTTTGGAATTAAAATGACTACTGGTGAATTCTTTGTATTTAAGTCAAAGGCAACTGTTATTGCAACTGGAGGTTCTGGTAGAGTCTACAAGGTCACATCGAATTCCTGGGAATCCACTGGAGATGGGATTGGAATGGCATATCGTGCAGGTGTAAAATTGCGAGATATGGAAATGATACAATTTCACCCGACAGGTATGGTTTATCCACCAGGTGTCAAGGGTCTCTTAGTAACGGAGAGCGTGAGGGGAGAAGGAGGAATTCTATTAAATTCCAAAGGAGAAAGATACATGTTAAGATATTCCCCTCAGAAGAAGGAACTTGATGCAAGGGATGTGGTTGCGAGAGCGAATTATAGAGAAATAATTGAAGGAAGAGGTACAGAACACGGAGGAGTTTACCTTGACATTACGCATAAGAGTCCGGAGTTCATTAAGCATAAGCTTCCGGCAATGTATCAGCAGTTTTTGGAATTTGCCGGTGTGGATATTACCAAGGAAAAGATGGAAGTGGCTCCTACAGTTCATTACATGATGGGGGGAATAGAGGTGGAACCTGAAACTGAGAGGAGTAACATTGAAAACCTGTTTGCAGCTGGTGAAGTAGCCTCAGGACTTCATGGAGCAAACAGACTCGGTGGAAATTCCCTGGCAGATATTCTTGTGTTTGGGAAGAGAGCCGGGGACGCAGCCTCTAATTATGCTAGAAATGCAAGCCTTGTGGACGTACCTCAGGAACTCATAGAAAGGGAAATAAATTACGTGAAAGGCTTCTTTAAGGAGAATGGAAAGAATCCATACGACCTGATAGATCGTCTTACATCATGTATGAGCGATAACGTTGGAATTGTGAGAGACGCTGAACATTTGAAAAAGGCAATAGAGATAATAGAGCAACTTAAGGAGGAGTTTAAAGAAGTTGGAACAAAGGGCATGATTAGGTACAATCATGGACTTCTGGGATGCCTTGAACTGGCTAACATGTTGATCTCATGTGAAGCCATAACTCATTGTGCTCTGATGAGGGAGGAGAGCAGAGGTGCCCACACAAGGTCGGATTTCCCAAAGAAAGACAAAAACTGGAAAAAGAATATAATTACATATTTGGGTGCAGACGGAAAGATGACTTATGAGGTTAAGCCAGTGGAACCCATGCCCAAGGAATATGAGCAATACGTAAAACCGGAGGTATACGAATGAGCGAGGATATAGATATAAAGGTGTTCAGGTTCGATCCTGAGAATGACAAGGAACCAAAATATGTGGATTATAAAGTTCCCTATGTTGACGGTATGGTTGTACTTGATGCCGTCAGATATGTTGAGGAGAAGATAGATCCAACAATTTCCATCAGGTGGAATTGTAAAGCGGGTAAGTGTGGTTCATGTTCTGCAGAAATTAACGGACATCCATCACTTATGTGCAAAACGAGAGTCGATGAGATTGGAAAAAATATAACCGTGGCACCAATGGCAGCATTCCCACTTGTAAAGGACCTGGTGACGGACATATCAAAGAACTGGGAAATCGCAAGAAAGATTCCACTCTTGACGCCAAAGGAAGGACTGGAAAAGCCATGGAGAATTAACCCAAAGGATGTGGAAAGATCCAAGGAATTCAAAAGATGTATAGAATGCTTCCTGTGCATGGATGTGTGCCATGTAGTCAGAGAGCATTTCACACCCTACTTTGGACCAAGACACATTGTAAAGGCAGCATCCTGGGATATGCATCCCCTTGATGGTCTTGACAGATCCAAGATGCTTAACGATGAGGGAGGTATGGGTTATTGTAATATTACAAAGTGCTGTACCGAGGTTTGTCCCGAGCACATTAAAATAACTGATAATGCGATTATACAGGAGAAAGAGAGGGCCGTTGATAGAAAGTACGACCCCATAGCAATGGTGATTAAGAATAGAAGAAAGAAGGAAAAGGTGATGTAATAGTGTCGTTTAGTGTTAAAGATGAAACCGCAATGCAAAAGATTGCAAGGTTTCCAAGGGAGTTTGGAGAACTGAGGTTCTGGTCATTTGTCTTTTTGGCCTTAATAGCTATTTATCTAATGAGTGTCTTTGCCATGACATCTCCGGTTGATGGGCTAACAGACCCATTTTATTCTCCAACATTTCTGGTACTTCCTCTGGTCGCTGGATTTAGGGCAACATGTTACGCATACAGAAAAGATTACCACAGGCATCTGTTCAGACACCCTGTGGCATGTGGTGTAGTGAACTTTCAGAACAACTCTGTAAGAGATCTTCCTGGAGAGAAAAAGGGTAGATTTTATTCCGGGGAAACTGGGATTTTCAGAATTGAGAACCTGCACAGATATTTCTGGTATACAGCGGTGGCAATTCTTCCGTTCTTCTATTACGATATATATGTGGCACTTGCATACAAAGGGCAGTTCACCCTTGGAGCACTTCTGCTCATTCTGAACACCCTATGGGTAACCCTTTACACATTCTCCTGCCATTTCTTTAGACACGTGACAGGTGGAAATGTTGATTGTTACAGTTGCCCTGTAAATAAGAAGAGTTTCAGAAGATCATTCTTCAATGGAGTATCAAGGATAAACAGTCACCACGAACTTCTGGCGTGGATAAGTCTTTCATCATTCTTCCTAGTCGATCTCTTTATCAGAGGTGTTGCTGCTGGTCTTCCAATAAACATCGTATTCTTCGGGTTGTGATGAAAATGGGTAAATATATGAAATCAGCTTGGAGATATCCCCTTTTCTTTATAGGTTTATTCCTTATTGAGCTGGGTGGTCTGTATTATAAGTTTGTAAGTAGCAATGTCACAAATACGGAATATTTTGTAATTGCAGGATTTGTGGTATTCCTTCTTTCACTTATAATTCCGTGACCTGATAAACTTTTTTTGTAAATACACTTTTATTAATATTTTTAATGTGCATGAGTGTCCAGAGCAGGTAAATTATTTATGAAATTTCAAAGGAAGGCTAAACAAGTTCCAGAATGGAATAATTTTAAGTTGGAGGAAAAGGACTTATGAGCTTTATTTTTAAAGATAGGATTTCCATTTCCATATTTGGTTCTTCCCATGGAGAGGCAGTTGGTGCAGTGATTGATGGTATTCCAGCTGGTTACAGGATTGAACAGGATTTTATTCAAAAGTGGATGGAAAGGAGAGCACCGGGAAGAAGTACCATCACAACTCAGAGAAAGGAAAGAGACAATGTGAAAATAATAAGCGGAATAAACAATGGCTATACGGACGGCGGTTCCATTGCACTAATGATCCAGAATGAGGATGTAATTAGTAAGCACTATGACGAACTCAAGGAAAGACCGAGGCCCGGTCATGGAGATTTAAGTCTCTATTTAAAATACGGAGAATACAGAAATTACTCTGGCGGAGGATTTCTTTCGGGAAGAATGACTGCGCCACTTGTTGCATCTGGCGCCATAGCATTGCAGGTTCTGATTTCTGAGGGCATAAATATAGTATCCTATCTGGAACAGATTGGAGATTTGAAATTCACAAATGCAAACCCCGATGAAGAGAAAATCTATGAACTCGAAACCAGGATGGGCGATTCGTCTTATGATGCAACGGCAAGAGAAATGATAATGAGTCTTATTTCAAAAGGGGACAGTGTAGGAGGTGTTGTCAAAACATTGGTTAGCAATGTACCTGGTGGAATGGGAGAACCATTTTTTGATTCTGTTGAATCCACTTTATCCCATCTGATATTTTCAATTCCTGGTGTAAAGGGCATAGAGTTTGGATCTGGATTTTCTATGTCAGGCATGAGAGGTAGTGAGACCAACGATCCATTCAAATGGAATGGAAAAAACTTTTACACCTCAAATAACAGAAACGGAGGAGTACTTGGAGGCATAACCTATGGAGATCCGGTTGAATTTAGAGTTGCCATGAAGCCAACTTCATCCATAAGAATGGAACAGGACACAATAAACCTTATCACTCATCAGGAGGAAAAAATAAGGATTAAAGGCAGGCACGATCCATGTATTGCAATCCGGGCAGTGCCCGTAATCAAATGCGTCACTGCAATCGGTATTTTGGATCTTTATTTGAGAATGAAATCATCTCACAAAGGGTATCCTGAAAATTATCCCGGTGACTGACATAAGAATTGGAATTATGAATGTGAATCCTATTGTAATGGCCGCATAAACTTTGGCCTTGCTCAGAGATGTGAAGACCGTATCCATAAGAGTCTGGTATGAATCTTCGGAACCCATTTTCACCCTGATCTTTCTGGTTCCGTAAATTGCCCTTGAATCTTCAACATTTTCAAAAGCCTTCATTGCCGTCTCCCTTATCTTTTCCCTCAGCTCCGAAAGATCTCCAGATTCACCCAGAGGATTCATATCCAGGGATCCAGCATTTACAACGTGGTTATCTGTTGTATATATTCCTATGTTTTTAAACTGATCCCTGAGATCTTCCCTTATTCCATCCATAAGTGTTTGGCTTATATTATTGGAATCTGTTAATATCATTGTATCCTTATCATTGCCATAGTCAAGAACAATAACCTGAATACCCATGGGCCCAAGGGACTTCGATTCGATCTTATTCTGGTAATAGCCGATCCTGCATGGATATTTTGATTTTAATCTGCCTGCAATTTTATAAATTCCATGAAGATATGGACCTATATCTGTAATTTCCCTTGAACCCCTAACGAATTTGTTTTGAGCATCCACAATTGATGCGTGCATTCCCAGTGATTCCTTGAGATATTCAACCGCACGCTGCCCTTCCGTATAAAGTATATCATCAAAATCCACCCGATCAGGGTTTAGAGCCACTATGGCTCTTCCGTTAAAGGAAACGGCATCAATCTTTATACCATTACTTTTTAAGGATATGAGTCGTGACATTTTATCTGTCTGACCATCGCCATTCCACATTGATCTTATGGCATCCCCTATTATTGCAATATCTTCTTCTCCTGCACAGTTGTTGTTGTTTGTTGTAGCGGTGTGGAATACCATTAGATCCTGTGAAAGTTCAGAAGTGTATTTTGAAAGCCTCTGGGGAAGATTGCTTGAGCCAATGGTTCCAAATGGGCCAGGATGAACATATGGAAATATGAGAGCCGCCTTGGTTTTCCCCTCCGGATTTTCAAAGCGGATCATATCAACAGATACTTCCCTCTCTGTGCTGTAAATTCGCTTGAAGAATCGATCTCCTGAGTCGTAATATTTCCTGCTGGTTGAACTGTATAGAAAGAATTTTATAAGGTCCCTTGGCTCTTGCTGAAATTCTTCCTTGAAGGTTTTGGTCGATTTTCTCACGAAGATTAGGGACAAATAGGAGGAAATGAGAGAGTATGCAATAACCTCTACAACGATTGTATATTTTAAAAAGAAAACAAATAAGGGAATGTATGATACTGCAAACATATTTGCGGAAATATAATTGACACGATCGTTTTCAGATAAGTATACATAAAATACCAGAAATCGAAAGAAAGAGATGAAAGAAATTGCAATGGCAATATTCTGAAGTTTTAAAAATGGGGTAACAGAATTAAAAATCTCATAGATTACAAAGAAGATTGTAAGAGTAATAGAGAACAGAAAAATATTCTTTCTGAAATTCAACCTGGATTTGTATAATTTTGAAAGGTACTGATCAAGGCTTAGTGTAATAATTGCAGGGACAACGGTTATAAAAACTGAAAATATAATACTTCTTGACAGAAGAAATTCTATTATTAAAAGCGAAAGGATAATCGTGACTGATTTCCAGACCGGAAATGACAATTTTACGTATCTGTTTAGGTCCGCAAAAGTTCTGGACATTTGACACCTTAATGTTCAGGCGAATTTAAAATTATTTCAAATAATTCTAAGAACCCATTACGGGAACCATTGTATATGTTCCGTAACCTGTGAGAACCTTAACAAAATTTCCAAAGAAATTTTTGGGTAGACCTTCAACATCGTATTTCAGTACCTTTATTGTGCTAAGCTTGTCGATTGAAGAAATAATTATAATATTTGACTTGCCTGCCTGCATTATCATTTCGGATGATATCTGCCGGTTTCCTCTTCCTAGAAAATAACCGCTTCCCCCATATGGAGAAACAACGATCTTTAGAGAAGCGCCTTTCTCCACAAATTTACCAAAATCCTCAGGATAGAGATTCCCTTTAATTAACTTCCTGTTACGGATCAGATCTATCTGAAATATGGATGTCTTTAGACCCATCTTCTCCATAAGTGATTTGCAGGTTCCTCCTGTGCCTATAATATAATAGGAATCATCCATATCGTCCAGAAGAAATTCAAGAATGGAATCAGATGACCATTCATTTCTTACAATCTTCGGATCCGAATATTTTTCCCCTTTTGTAACTATATTTAATTCCCCATGCTTTTTTATGGAAAGTTGACCCTTTTCCATTTCGTTCTCATCTGCATCTTCCACAACACCAGTTGTTATGTAAAAGTTCGATCCATCAATGAAGGATTGAAGCCTCTGTGCTGCATCCCTTGGATTGTATGAAAAAACGGAACTGTACATCTTCATGCCTGCCGGAACCCCGATTACTGGAACGTCAGGTTTTGACACCAAAACATCCCTGGCGGTACCGTCACCACCCACAAATACAAGTATCTGGCATTTTCCCCTTATCTCTTTAATAAACTCCTTTGTGTCATCAGGGGTGGAAGGATTTCTCGTCCTGTGGCATATTTCCAAATTGGTGAAGCCAGATTCCCTTAGAATGTCTTCACCCATTGCTCCTGAAGCAGTTATAAAATTAATTTCTCTGTCAAGTTCATCCAGGAATTCTGTTGCCCTGAGCTCTGAATAACCGCAGTTATCGTCTCGAACTCTATCAGAACCATTAACGTGATGGTATATACCCGAACCTGCCACAGGGTTAAGAAGGAACCCTACAATCAATCTAACCAGGAAGAGTAAGGCAATCCCCGATATAAGATGAATCGTAGATTGCAAATTGTAAGGGTATCTCCTTTGATGAGGATGTTGAAATATCCACGTTCATACTCCATGGAGTAAAGTTTTTCTCGGCTTCAATCATAAATTTTTGTAGCCCGGTTCCATTCATGGGCACAGGGATCGATGTGTTTTTGTCAATGCTATAAATAATTGAATAGTTCAGATTCTCAGGGGCTGAAATGAACATGGTTTCTGATACATTTTTGTTGAATGTGCTAATTACAGTAAGATTCAGACTTTTTCCGCTTTGTTCTGGTGATGGGATTATGGTTAAATTATAAGATTTTATTATTTTAAGAATTGTAAATTTAATCTCCTGTGACATACTATTAACGTAAACTCTTGCATCAACAGTGTTAATACCAACGGAAAGGCTTGAACCATTTATGGTAAGATAGTACGTCTCTGTTCCACCAGGGTCTATATCTCCAGCCACTGCTCTTACATCGTATGGAATTCCGTTGCTTATATAAAATCCTGGGTCTACTGCTATCTGACCAACATTCGTAACTGATACCTGAAAACATGATTGGTCAGTGGAATTATTCAGAATTACCGCTGAATTCCACGAGGTTGATACTTCTATGGAAGGAGAGCTTATGTGAACTGGAAATGGAGTTAACCCAACAAGAGCCATCATCAGGGTCACTACAATAACCACAAGGGTTCTGCTATTAACTCTTCTAAGCTTTGTGTTCATAGGTTCCTGAACGTCCAGACCTATCAGAAGAATGAACAGAGGTAGTATTAGCCAGACAGGATATGTAAGATCAATAAATGCGATTATTGTCAGAAATACGTAGGATATGTTCTTTCGGACAGAAGGAGAAAGGGCTGCAAATATACTTGCACCGTCAAGAAAACCAACAGGAAAGGCATTAAATGATGTGAATATCAAACCTGACCATCCTGCAAGTGCTAAAAGATCAAGATTCCCTTGAGCCGGTAAAAATCTTCCAAGAATGACCTGAAAGAAAATTGGAAGATTCACCAGATTTATTGATGAATTTGGACCATAACTTAGTCCGTGATATAAGGAGATTCCATAATAACCTAGAGAAAGAAATAGCATGGATACCAAAAGGCCAGAAATGAGAGAGTAAAAACCAGAGAAAAGTTCCTGATCCGAAGACTTGTAGGGTTCGTCCGGGGCATTTATAATTCCCAGCGTACCCATCAAAATGGGGTTAGGTACAAAAATAGGCATAGAATATTTCTGACCGTTTCTAACTCTAATGATATATTTTGGAATCTCCCTCGATAGAAGGATTCCACCCACAGGGAAGAGGAAGAATAGAAGGGTTTTTGCTGCTATTATTGATTCACTCTGCCCGGTATAATAGGATGAGCCGTATGTATATCCCGCGTAAAATATACTTATTACTGTTATAAAGAGAAGAAGAAATTTCAGATAACCAATGCCTTTGTGGTTGTATTTTCTGGCAACTATTATTTCATCGTCACCATTATTATAAATGTTAAAGCCTCTTGCAGCGAATAGGTCTATTGCCTTCTGAAAATTATCTGCAAAACTACTGGAAGGCTCAATTTTTACAACTATTACCGGACCGTCCCTGTATGAAGAAGTAACTTTGAAAAAATGTGATAGGAGTACTTCAATCTCCCGTGTCTCTTCGTTACTGTAAGTGTATGCCATAGTATTACTGAAAAATCTGATTGAAAAATCAATTAATTAACTTTTCACTTACTCCGGTCGTTAAAACGTCACTAATAACCCTGCCTGACTTATGGGGATTTTTTCCATAGAGTGTCTTGTAGAGGGTTGCAGCCTCCTTTTCATCCCTTCCGATTATGGTTACCGTGTTCCCACCTTGAATAATGCCAGTATCGTGGTTTTTTATAAGCATTGGAATCAGTATGCTTGATTCCTCAGTGTCGCCCTTCATAATACGAACCCTAACACCTTCTATGCTGACCAGAGGGGAACTTGAATAGATTGACTCCGAGTTCTTCTTGACCATTTCCTTAGACTTCTCCCTTAATTTTAAAAGTTCATCCATGGACTCCTTAACCCTCAGAGAAACATCTGATGTGGCCCTCACATAATCCTTGATTGAATTGTATTCATCTTCTATTTTTTGTACGTATTTGAGAGCTGCGGGTCCTGCACAAAATGTTATCCTTTGAATCCCCTCCTGTATACTTTCTATGGAAATGATCTTGATAAAGCCTATCTCTCCCGTAGAAGAAATGTGAGTACCCCCACATCCCTCCACATCAATTCCATCAATATCCACAACTCTCAGATGGTCAGAGAGTGGCACACCTCCTTCGAAAAGCCTGAAACCATACTTTTCTATTGCCATATTCCACTCCAGGTTTCGAACAGTGACCTTTCTATTTTCCATAATTGCCTTTAAGGCGCGCTGCTCTATTTCCTCAGCCATCTCTCTGGTTATCTTTATGTTGCTGGTTATATCGATTCTTGAAGAATCGATTCCCTTCTGGGCCCCGGCCTGCCACACCTGTTCACCAATAAAACTTCTGATTGTTCCAAGGAGCAGATGAGTGGAAGTATGATGAATCATCAACTGCTTCCTGCGATCGTAATCTACGAATCCCTTTACCCGTGTTCCTGCTCCTATTGACTCACTAAGTACATGTATAATGGCCTTTTCCTGCTTGTATACATCCTTAACTTCTATCTTTTTTTCTCCAATTTTAAAATATCCAAGATCATGGGGCTGCCCTCCTCCTGTTGGATAAAATGCTGTCTGATTTGTTACTATCATATTATCCTTTGATGCGAGAACGATAGCCGAAAATTCCATTAATCTGGGATCATCATAATACAGAGTTCTTGTTTCCAAATTTCTAAACTCCTCCACTAGGCTAGACTGATTTACATCCTTTCTCGTGGAATGTTTACTAACTATTCTATTGTGAAAATCTGGTGGTATGGATATGCTTAAGCCCTTAGAAGCAACAAATTGAGCTACGGTTTCGGGGACGATACCATAGGAATCATAAAGCAGTTCGAGATCAGCCACATCAATCTTACCCTTCTTTCTCAAAATTCTATCTATCTCTTCCTTTCCCCTTTCTTCTGATTTGTGATACTTTTCCAGTTCTTCTCTTATCACCATCTCCGCAAAATTTTCCGGGAATCCATTAACTATGCCTTGAAGATTTTTAGATTGCATTTTGAGTATATCCATAAGTGTCCCATTGAAATTTAGATAATCCATTGCTCTGAATGATCTTCTCAGAAGGAGTCTCATAAGGTAACCCACCTTAACATTGCTTGGAATCACATAGTCTCTGAACAAGTGTATCAGAGAACGGCAATGATCCCCAAGGATGTAGGCCTGTCTTATCTTTTCCACGTAATCCCAATCTATTTTTCCATACCCGGCCATCATCCTTTCCATGTTTGATTCGATTTCTCCTGATGTTTTTTCAGGTTCTGACGAGTGTATGCGTGTGATTTCACCCATGTATTTCCTGTCATCAATTTTTAACCCTGACTTGCTTAGAATTTCATCAACCACATTTTTGTAAACTGAGTCGTAAACTGTTGGTGCACCGGTTGTTACCCAGCTGATCCGTTCAAGACCATAGCCGGTGTCCACAATCCTCATTTCCATTTTTCTGTATAGAATACCGTCAACTTCTATTTCACCCTTGGGATCTTCCTTAAGGTCCATAAACACAAGTGTTGCAAGCTCCAGGCCTCTAACAAATACCTCCAATGCATTTCCTGCATTCCCACCTCCAGACCATGGTTTTTCCTTGTATGAAATTTCACTACCATTTATTCCCATGGCTTCAGTGAGAAATCCATGACATCTCGAAACTGTTCCCTCAACCCAATAAACCTCATGATGGGGTGTGTTGAAGGAATCATGGCAGAGCATCTCAAATGATGTTAGATGCCTCCCCGAAATCCCAACAGAGTCAAGATCGTTCATTCTTATTGATGGCTGTGACATAACAAGTGGATTTGCTGGAGGTTTTACCATACCTGAAGTTACATGAGGCTGAAAATCATATATGGAAGCATTTACAAGTAGTACATCCTCCCTCCATCTTGGTACCACTGGATACGGTTTAATAAGACCATGATCCTTTTTAAAATAGTTAAAGAAGGCTTCTCTCACCTGATCTATTGACATTTTTTTATTTCCAACGGGATTTCCTATGAAACCGTATTCATCGCATGGAGGGTCACCACATGTCTTTCTGTTGCTGTCCTGAGTCCAAAACCACATCCCACATTTGATGCACTTTTTCCTTTCAAAGGAGTTATTCTGGAAAAAAGGAATTGCGAATTCAGGAATTATATCATTCTCACTATTCATAAAATGCGTATGAATTATGGTATCATAAAGATTCTTTTTGTTATATCCCTCCCATCAAAATATTGCTTTAATGATAATTTTGGATCGCCTGAAAAAATCATGCCCTATAGTGGAATAGAACCAGAAAAAACATTGATTATTGCAGATAATATACAGTACCGGCTTGAATTATAATTCACTTTGATTCTTTATGAGACTTTTAAATTGAAAGAGAAACTTAATTGCATTCACAACAGGATTTTGTAATTAGATAATAATACATGTTATCTTGGCCATTGCAGATACTATCCTTAGACTATCAGAAAGGATATTTCCATAATTATTGCAAGTTCTGTAAAAGTATGGAGAAATGACCCCTGTGAAAGTTTGAGATATTTATTGTTTCTATAATTTTTATGTGATGAAATTTTTTCAGTTTTAAAATCTGATCATTAAGTACATCCTCAGGTCTTCTTGAGGAATCTATTGAAATTGCTTTTAGCATATATATTGCATAACTCCACTCAGGAAAAGTCTCCATGTTCCTGAGAAGTATTTCTGTCTGATCCTTTTGTGAAATATCCTGATATATTAGATCAGGAGAATGGCCTATAAAAAATGAATAAGAATTAGGTGTTCTAGCATTTGCCATAATGGGATAAATATTTTCTCTCTTTTCCGAAAGTGACAGAAGTTTTGCAAAGGGTTCAGGAGCAACTTCTATTGCAAATATCTTTCCCTCTTCGCTGATGTCAGAGAGATGAGATGTGGTGGTCCCGCTTGATGCCCCAAGGTAGAGAATTTCAGTATCACTATCCACAGGAAATCTGCTTAAACCATCGCTTATTGCTGCAGATAACTTACTCTTTTTGGAATCCCATAAATGCAGAAAGAAATCTGATCTCTTTATTACCTTTTCACCGTAAACACTTTCTGAATATTTGCTCTTTGTATACAGTTTATCCTTAATTATTTCTATATTATGATGCTTGAAATTTTGTCTTTTCATCTCTTAATCTCCCTTATCAGATTGCCGGCAGATTCGGAGTTAAGAGTAACAAAAAATATAGAATTTTCACCAACTTCTATACGATAGCCGATTTTAGTCTCCTTCACATCTTCATTCGTATGAATATAGGCAAATTCGGAGTCCATCAGTTCTTCCCATATTCCAGGTTCTGGCTTTATAATTATTCCTATGTAAAGTGGTTCTTCACTTGCTATAAAAAGGTGGTTTAAATCGACTTCCTTCATTGTACCATTTGGGGTTGATGATATCTTCACAACCATATTTTTGTGATGCTGATTCATTTAATATATGTTCTTAAATCTGTAATGACCTGATCTTTTAATGACCTTTGGAACTATGGCAGACATTTAAGAAGTGTGCCTTTTTGTATGAATCGCTCCTAAATGGGCATCATCATCAATACAAACAGAGTTCCATTTAATTTGATAATTAAGGATAGTGATATTCCACAATCTTAGGTCTTATTTTTATCCAAATCATAGTTCTCTATTCTGACTAAAATACATAAATAATTTCTCATATTGAGGAAATTCAATTGGTGAAAATCCTGACCGATCCAATTAAAGCACAAAATCGAAGGGACGGAAATAGCATAAATGTAATTAACGTATTTTGATTAAGGGTGCAATATAGAGGTTAAAATAATGGGATCGACAGAGACTTGCAGCTCCTGCGGAAGGGGGCTGGTAGATGAGGGTTTTTCCATTTTCGATTGTCCAAGCTGTGGTGAATCAATAATAGGAAGATGTAGAAATTGCAGAGAGCATTCAACTCCATACACTTGCGAAAAGTGCGGATTTACAGGTCCATGAGGTGGCATTATGGCAGATGTTGCAATGACATTCAGTGTTCTTCCGGAAGATCCTTCCATGGATTTGGAATCCCTTAAGAAAAATCTTAAAAGTGGACTTGAAAATAAGTGCAAGATAGTTGAGATGAGTACTCAGGAAATTGCATTTGGCCTAAAAAAAATAAAAATGGTTGTCATAGTGAAAGATGAAGATGGCCAGCAAGACATGGTTGAGGAATTGGCCTCCAATGTAAAAGGTGTTGGTCAGGTAGATTTTGAAGATTCAAGCCTGGTTTGAATGGGCATAGTCCAAATAATTTTGTTCTATTTTTTTATTGTTCTATTCTCCATTATATTTATTGTTCAGCTTATCCTTGCCTGGCCAAGGAAGTATAAGAGAAGTTATTCGGGTAGTTATAAAGGGAAAGTGCTGGTTATAATTCCCATAAGAGGAGTGGACTTTGAACTTTCGGAAAATTTGGAAAGCATCAAGTTTCAGGATTATAAAAACTATTCAATTATATGCGTTGTTGATGATGAAAAAGACCAGTGTGTTGAACATATTATAAAAGCCAAACTGGATTATATTGTATCTACATTCCAATCCAGTGGGAGTGGGAAGGTAAGGGCAATATCCACTGCCATTGAAAGGTACAGGGATTTTGATGCTTATGTTGTGGCTGACAGCGATATTAGAGTCAAAAAAGACTGGCTTACAAATCTTCTGAGACCACTCTCCGTAGGGAAATTTGGAGTCTCGACAACATTTCCTTATTTCAAGAGTGCAGGCGAGTTCTGGTCGAAGTTCAAGACAGTTTGGGGATTTGTAGGGAAGGGGATGATGGAATCTCCCATAACCGTATTTGCGTGGGGAGGCTCTATGGCATTTCGCAGGGACCTTCTGGATGGAAGGATGGATGAGTTTTCATCCGATATTTCTGATGATATGGCTGTAACAAGAATCTCCAAAGGGAAGGGTCTGGAAATTGCTTATGTACCCGAGGCTACTCCATATATATACTCACCGGACAATTGGGATACATTCAAAGAATGGTCCATCAGGCAGACGTCACTTCTTGTGAGCCGAAACAGGTCTGCATTAAAGATAGGAATTCTTCTATACGGTTCTATGTGCCTTCTAATATTGGGTTCAATTATCCTTTCCATATTATCCTCTTATATCTTTCTCATATGGTTCTTGCCTGTTATAATGTCTGAAATAAAGCTAGGAACAAGGCTCAAGGATAAAGGATTTGCTTACTATATAGCAGGGCTAATCATGCCATTCTTTTACACATGGAATCTTTACATAGCAAGCAAAACTGGTAAGATCATGTGGAGAGGTAAGGAATATAAACTATAGGTGACATAGAAGGTAATTAAACCATAGCATGTATAGAAAAAAGTTTCAGGAACTTGTAGTGCAATTTATAACAATAAAAAAGATATGGTATACATGCACGAAAATGAACCAAGACTTTTTGGAACCAATGGTATCAGAGGTATACCAAATGAGGATCTCACGCCAGAATTCTGCATGAAAATTGGAAAGGCCATAGGCACTTTCTTTGGAAAAACAGTAGCCATCGGATCGGATAACAGACTCTCCAACTCAATGATAATGGATAGTGTTATCTCTGGAATCTTATCCACTGGCGTAGATGTAAAGAACATATCAATCCTTCCAACGCCCGCAGTTCAGTATTATTGTAAGAAAAATAGGATTCCAGGAGTTATAATAACTGCCTCTCACAATCCTCCAAGGTTTAACGGGATAAAGTGTATAGACGAGGATGGAACAGAACTTGAAAGGTCAAAGGAGGAAAAGATTGAAAGCATCTATTATAAGAATAACTTCAAGATTGCTTCATGGGAAAATATCGGCAGAGAGATACAGGACAACTCTGCGGCGGAGCTCTATATATCTGGGGTTTTGAGCAGGATAGACGTGGATACAATTAAAAAGATGAAACTTCGTGTAATATTTGATGCGGGAAATGGTGCAGCCTACAAAACCACTCCAGAATTGCTTTCCAGACTTGGTGTGTCTCTGGTAACATTAAACGCCAATCCTGATGGCCTCTTCACGTCAAGAGAATCAGAGCCAAAGCCTTCAAACCTCAGGTATCTTATTGATCTGGCAAAGACCGGGGAATTCGCCCTTGGAATAGCGCACGATGGTGACGCTGACAGAGCTGTTTTTGTTGATGAAAAGGGCAATTTCATTGACGGAGACACAACACTTTCTCTATTCGTCCAGAACTACATAAAAATGGGTGAAAAGGTTGTTACACCAGTCAGCTCATCGGATGCCATTGATGATATATGCAAGGAAAAGGGTGCGGAAGTCATAAGAACAAAAGTGGGAGCTCCAGTTGTGTCAAGAACCATGATAGAAAAGAAAGCAAGGCTTGGTGGAGAAGAGAATGGTGGTATAATTTACGGTGATCACCAGTACTGCAGGGACGGAGCAATGACTGTGGGAATAATTCTCGACGTAATGGCCAAAAAGGGCAAAAAGCTATCTGAAATAATAAAAGAGGTACCGGAATATCACATCACAAGAAAAACCATTCCCAGAAGGGAAGATTTCCACGTTATAAAGACAAAACTCCTCAAGGTCTTTCCTGACTGGAATGTAGATGAAACTGACGGGGTAAAGCTGCGTAAAGAACATGACTGGATACTGGTAAGACCGTCTGGAACAGAACCTATAATCAGAATATTTGCCCATTCGAAAAGTCAGGAAATGTCAAAACGGCTCTGCGATAATGCGGAGAAGATCATTTCTTAACAGACTCATTTCTCAACCCCGACAGAGAATCCCTGAACCTTTTGGCGGCTGTAATATGCCCTGCCAGAAGAAACCATACCAGCATTATATTGATGGGAGTTATCTCAATATATATTTTGTAATTGAATGGGAGAAACAACTGCACAGGGAGTATTATCATCATGATTACAAGCCTGTCTGCCCTCCCGAGTACCCCTCCGTAATTTCTCTTTAGACCTATTGCCTGTGCCTGTGTACCCATATAACTTGTCATAAATACCGCCCCAAGAGCCAGGATTCCAAGATATACGTTGCCGAATATGGAAAATGCGAAACCCGATATGAGAGCCATATCGGAATATCGATCAAAGGTGTGATCAAGCATATCTCCCGCTGGTGATCCCATGCCCTTCCTTCTTGCCACAAATCCATCCATTGCATCAAGTATCGAGGAAAAGATCAGTGAAAAAAAGGCTGCCAGAAGATACCAGACGGAAATGTATCTCCCGGATATGGCTATAAGTATACCTGAGAGCAATGCAAAAACAAAAGATACGATGGTAAGTGTGTTTGGATTGAACCCCATGAATATTCCGGATATTTTTTCCAATGCCGGAGTGGCATTTTTTCTGTAAGAATCAAGACCCATTGAACTTTCTCTCCATTTCCTTAATAAAATCCATAATTCGCTTAAAATCTTTCCCATTTATCCCCTTATCTGTTTTGACTCTTATGATCCTGTTTGATGGGATTAGATCATTCGCTTCATCATAAATTGCATCAGAGAGAAGAACGTCCATATTTTCCTCTATCTTTGACATGGAATATCCCCTCTCGGTCAACCTTTTTAAGAGAATTTCAGGTTTACATTCTGTTATTATTGCGCAAAAAGGGTCAATCAGATGGGAATAGTGTGCATCCATTATTACTAATCCATCCATGGCGAACATTTCTCTAAGACAGTCAATATCAACATCCTCATCTTTCAGGCACCCGTATCTGGATGCCTCCTGATTTAGATCCACGATTCTATAACCTTCCCTGGAAAGAATGTTACACAGTGTTGACTTTCCTGTACCAGGAACACCTGTGACTGCAACTCGCATGGTCAAAATGCCCCCTCTAGTTTCCATGGCATGGAAAGATGGCGCCTTGCAGATACTGGGGGTTCATATTTCCCAGTTATATTTTGCCTGGGAATCTCCTCATAGGACGGGGATTCAAGATGACCGCATTCCGGGCACCTGAAAGTGAGATTCCCATAATTCTTAGTGTTTTCTCCACATATGGAACACTCGGGTGCGGTTCGTGAATATATCCTGGCCAGGGCAAGAACGTTTATCTTTTCAATTTTCAGACTCCCCTTACCCATGGAACCGTAAACCTCTATGAAATCACCTGGCCTTAGCATTTGAAGGACCCGTCTGAAGTTTTTCGACGGTTCGAATGCGATCATGTTTACAATTTTTCCATTGTACAGTGATTCAAATTTTAAGTGTCCACCTTTTTCCCGCCTTGGAACTGAGATCACGCTGCACCTTATTCCATAAGACCCATATTCGCTCATTGATTTGGGCATGTATTCTATGTGATCATCTGTCCCCTGATTCGTTTCAAAAATGATGTAATTTTTTCCATATTCTGGAAACTCCCTTGAGATACTGTTCTGTATCTCCATAAGATCCTGATATCGCAAACCCCTTATTCCATATATCACGGGAGTCCTTTCTCTTGGAAAGAGGCTTACGGATCTGTTTTCGAAATCCACATTGTTAAATGTGCTTGCATATGATTCTGCAATCTCTCCGATTCTTTCCTTCACACTCCTTTCTATTGTATCAGGGTGCGGAAAACTGTAAGATATCAATTCATATGTTACTTTTCTCTTTCTCCATGCTATAGATGCCGACGCACCGATTATGCCACGGCCGTTACCTTCACTGTATTCCTCGTAATTGAATCCACTTCCACTCAGATACTTCCTTATCTCTTCCAGGGAGAGTTCTCTTGATAATGCATTACCATAAATCTCCTCCGGAAACTGATTTTCTGATACGATAATACCGGGATTAGTGTCCACCTGATTCTTGACGCCATATTTCTTAACCAGGTCTACGGCTCCCTGCATGATCTCATCCCTGGAAAATTCTGAATTTGATGAGGCGATTTTAATCTCCCTGCCCTCAAAACTTCCTATCACCATTCCCTTGTTTTGTTTACCTTCATTCAATTCAAGGGATATGGCTCCATTTCCCCTTGTTTTGAATGGTAAATTTGGATTCAATCTCACGAGCCTTGGGAAGGATGTCATAAATTGGCCAAATTTTGCGCTCAGAAGGAAAGCGATATAGGTTGTGCACATCTCTTCCCTCGAGTCTGTATCATCGATTCCTATCCACATCTAAACACCAAACCGCCTCTGCCTGGTCTGATATGCCCTGACTGCCCTCAAAAAATCCACCTTTCTTAATTCTGGCCAGAAAACATCTGAAAAATAGAGTTCGGAATATGCACCCTGCCATAAAAGAAAGTTTGATATTCTCTCTTCACCGCTTGTTCTCAGGATCAGATCTGGATCAGGTATTGATCCATCATAAAGATATTTTCGGAAATTTTCCTCTGTTATATCTTCCTCTTTTATTTCACCATTCTTGAAATCCTTTGAAATTTTCCTTATTGCATCAATGATCTCTTCCCTGCCACCATATCCAACTGCTATGTTAAGGCGGAATTCATTATATCCACCAGTTTCTCTCTCAACGTCCTCAATTGTCTGGCAAAGGTATTCTGGAAGAATATCCAGTTTACCGATCACCTTGACTCTTATCTTATTCCGTATAACCCTTTCATCTGTTATCAGATTCCTCAGAGAGGTATCTATCAGGTGCAGGAGAAAATCCACTTCATCCTTGTTTCTCTGGAAGTTTTCAGTGGAAAATGCATATACTGTCACTATCCTTGTCCCTATTTCCATGCTCCATTCCAGCACCTCCTCAAGTTTTTCCTTCCCCTTTACATGGCCCGTATTAGGGTCCATTCCATTCTCCCTGGCAAACCTTCTATTACCGTCAGTAATTATTCCAATATGGTTTGGGACCCCACCATCTTTCTTAATCTGCTCCATGAGCACCTTTTCCATAATTTCTTCTGTCAGGTCCCCTATCTTTTTACTGAAACTCATGGAATCTCCCTCACATAGTCTAAGGAAAACATAAATTTATTCCTCGAATATCCGTGGACAATTCTCTTTGACGTTAATTTCATGTTCAGGCTTGAAATCGTCTCCATATGAGTCTCCAGCTCTTCCACAGTATCAACAAAGTAAACATTCAATCTTCCCCCTTCCTCAAGGTGTGAAACAACACTGCGGAAATCTCTATATTTATTTACAGGATTATTCATTATAATTCTATTGAACTTACCCATTTTTTCCAGAAGAGCATAGGAATCCACAAGATTTGGAACGATTGAAGCCTTAAGCCTGTTCATGGAAATATTTTCACGGAACAGTTCAAATGCCACTGGATTGATATCGCAGGCAATAATATGACAGTTGACAAGTTTTCCTATATTCAGTGAAAATGGGCCTATACCAGAGAACATGTCGTAAATCTTTTCTCCTTCAGTTACGTCCTTTGCAACGATGTACCTCTCTGTGGATAACCTTGGTGAAAAATATGTATTCTTTACATCTACCTTCATTACCAATCCATTTTCTCTGTACAGGGTCACAGGATCGTCTTCACCATAAAGGAGTACCAGATCCCTTAATCTCATTTCGCCCTGAATTCCATTATCAAGATAGATTGTCCTTATGTTCGGCTTAACCCTGCGAATGAATTCCTTTATGCTTTCGATCCTTCCTCCAGACCTCTCATGGATAATTGCGATTGAACCGATCAGGTCAAAACCACCCGCGTGACCTGTTGCAAGTACCCTGGTTTCCCTCGGCTCTCTCTCCAGTTCAACTATCTCACCATGTTCAGGAATTTTGCACAGGGGAATATACAGGAAGTTTTCATCTGAGGTAATTGCATATTCCGTCTCGATCATGCCCCCCTTTTTCAGAGATAGTATGGCCTTTTCCCCCTCTAACTTTGGTACCTTAAGATGCCTGATCAATACCATTAATATTCACCCTGCTCCTTGCATAGGACGTGATTCTTTCTGCCATTGTTATGGAAAATCCCTTTATTTCAGCAATACTCTTGGGATTCGCCTCCGCAAGTTCGCCCAATGATTTGAACCCATTATTGTAGAGAATCCTGGCCCTTACCCTTCCAACACCCGGTATTGAAATCAACGGTATTATCTCATCCCTTATACCTTCAGAGATTCTCAGGCTCAGCATATCGAGGAAATTTGCGTATTCTCTGCGATAATGCCTTGCCATTCTGGAAGCAGAGAATGCTATCCATTCAGCTGTAGATTTCTTTGATTCTATGTCGCCTGAACCAACATTAAACTCCTCTTCTATTTCATAGATAGGTTTCTCATTTATCCACTCCTTAAGCAGAAGAGCGGTCTTTGCAGCAGAAAGATCCTCTTCACTATCAGGTTCTTCATCTATCTCCTCAAAGAACACCATAAGTGCGTCCTCGTCATTCCGGTTTGCGAAGAGTCCAGTAACATCCGGGGTTTTGCAAATATGGTATAATGCCTTGGCTTCATTCAAACCATCCATTTCTAGCATTTCAAGTATCTCAATGGCAGTTCTCGGATCAATATAGAGCGAGGATGTAAGTCTCCCAAGTTCCGTCGGCTGAAGCAATCCTCCCTTTCTGTTCACAAAATCATTTTCCACAAGAATCTTTAGACTGTGTTTTGCCATTGTTTCCAGGTTCTCAAATCCCTTCTGTTTGCTGTAAAGAGTCGATCCATAGAAATTCATTATCTCCTCTTCCGATTTGCAGAGACCCGTACTGATCAGGGCGAGGGTGTTGAAACCCATAGTTTTTTCCGTGCACAGGGCCGATTCAATGGGTTCTGATCCATTCTCAAAAAAGTTTTTAACCTTATCCAGAGAATTATCAGTTGGACAGTATATGTATGCCTCACCATAACTGTCATACTTTGGTCTTCCCGCCCTTCCAAGCATCTGTTCTATCTCCATATTGGAAATATAAGTGGTATATCCATTGGAAAATCTTGTAAGGTCTCTTATTATAACGACCCTTGCTGGCAAATTTATCCCAGCCGCTAGTGTTGGAGTTGCCGTGAGAACCTTTATATTTCCATTTTTGAAGTTTTCCTCTATAAATTCCCTGTAGGAATAGGAAAGACCAGCATGATGGAACGCCACTCCGTATGGGACTATATCCTTCAGAATTGAGGCGAAACGTGAGGAGTCATCGGGCGGCATAACCAGACCATTGGTGAGATATCTTGATCTGAACTGATTCCCAATATCCCTTGCAAAGGACTCGGCCCTCTTTCTTGTATTCAGGAATATGAGAACCTGCCCACCATTCTCAATTGTGCTTTCTATGACGTCAGTTATGTCATTCCTCAGTCTCCCCTTTTCTGTGAATTCCGCATCATATATCTTCTTCCGGTTAATGATGAACTTTTTTAATGGAACTGGTCTGAAATCGCTTATAACCATTTCCGAATTGAGCCATTCCCCTATCTCTTCATAATTTTTTAGTGTTGCAGAAAGGAACACCATCTGCAAATCAGGATTAATCATTCTTGCAACTGACACTATGACTTCCAGTGTCGGACCTCTGGATTCGTCCCCTATATTGTGTACCTCGTCAATAACCATAAGGGATATTTTTCCGAAATAATCCGGATCGTGGTGCATCATGGAATCGGCCTTTTCAGATGTGCATACAAGTACATCAAATCTGTTTATCAAATCAGCACCTGAGTCAAAATCTCCCATGCTTATCCCGACTGAATATTCACCATTCAGGATTTCTCTTATTTCAGAATATTTTTCCTTAACCAGAGCCTTAAGGGGAGCGATATATATGGCCTTCCCTCCCCTCTTGAGCGTGCGCAAAATTCCGTAGTAGGCAATCAGTGACTTTCCCGAAGCGGTTGGAACTGATACGAGAACATTTTTCCCAAGATCTATTTTTTCGATGGCCTCCCTTTGATGTGGATACAGCTGAAAGCTTCCCTTATCTTCAAGGCCTCCAGTTAGTTTTTTCAGGAGGATTTCGTCCATTTTTCAATATATTTCAAATCTAATTAAGGGTTATGAATTTTTCATATTCCTATCCTTTGTAAAGACACAGAGTAAAAAGTATTAGTTTATGAAAAAACATATGGCATTGTGGAGAGACCTCATATCACATTAAACATGGCCCAGAGTCTGAATGGATACATTTCCGGGCCAGAAGGGAAAAGGGTTCTATTATCATCAAAAGAGGATAGGGTCAGAGTAATGGAAATGAGAAAAAATGTTGATGCCATAGTTATAGGTAGAAACACGGTTATGTCAGATAATCCGGAACTGTTGGTTGAGGGAAACTCGGATACCATAAGAGTTGTTATCGATCCTGAACTGAAAATTTACGGGAAGGGATTCAGAATAACAGATGGTAGTAGAAGAACTATAGTACTCAATGAAATTATGGAAAAAAGTGAGGGATTAACAAGATATATGAAGTGCCATAAACCCTTTAACCTCAAAAATGCCTTGGAAAAACTCTATCAGATAGGTATAAAAAAAATTCTCGTGGAGGGAGGGAAGAAGACTGCAGAAAGTTTTCTTAGAGAAAAACTGGTTGATGAGATGTACCTGTTTGTTTCCAACATTATATTGCCAGATGGAGGCGTTAGAATGCCATCTGTTACCCATGAAGGAAGAAATGCGGTTATTGGGACTATAGTTATTAATGGAGGAGTATTAATGAAAATAGATCCAGGTGAATGGGTATGAATGAATTGAGAAACAAAGGTTTTTTAAGACTTGAATGGGCAAGAAGCCACATGCCGGTCAGCAGTTATGTAAGGGAGAGATTTCTCAGGGAAAAACCGTTCAAGAATTTAAGGGTTGGAATGGCTCTTCACGTTGAGGCTAAGACTGGAATCTTCGCACTTCTCCTGAAGGAGGGTGGTGCGGATGTCCATATGGCATCATGCAATCCGCTGAGTACGGATGATTCTGTTGTGTCATCCCTAAAGGAAGATTATGGTATGGATGTTCATGCAAGGAAGGGTGAAAGTGAAGAGGAATATTATGAATATTTGAACAAGGTTCTGGATTCAAAACCAAACATTATAGTGGATGACGGAGGAGACCTTGTAAAGATACTTCATACAGACAGAATGGATTTGATTGAAAACATAATAGGAGGAAACGAGGAGACAACAACAGGTGTAAACCGTTTGAGAGTTATGGAGAAATCTGCAGCTCTAAGATTCCCTATGTTTGATGTGAATGATGCAAACATGAAGCATCTGTTTGACAACAGATACGGCACAGGGCAGAGTGCGCTGGATGGAATCATGAACGCAACCAATATACTTCTTGCAGGAAAAAGTGTGACTGTTGTTGGTTACGGATATTGCGGAAAGGGAATTGCGATGCGTATGAAGGGGATGGGTGCAAGGGTTACCGTAACGGAAATAGACCCTGTAAAGGCCAATGAGGCAACCATGGAGGGTTATGACGTAATGCCCATAAGGAAAGCAATTGCACAATCTGATATGGTAGTAACGGCAACAGGAATGAAATCGGTTGTTGATATGGCTTCCATTAAGGTGGCAAAGGATGGAATAATACTTTCAAATGCGGGTCATTTCAATAATGAGATTGATACAGAAAAACTTGAGAAAGAGGCAGTGGAGAAAACACAGGTGAGAGAATCGGTCAAAGCTTATAAATTGGATAATGGTAAGACGGTCTACCTTATTTCTGATGGAAGATTGGTCAATCTTGCCTCAGGACAGGGGCATCCTGTGGAAATCATGGATATGAGTTTTGCCATTCAGGCCCTGACCGCAGAGTATCTAGCAAAGAATTACAAGAACCTCAAGCCTGGGGTATATTCTGTTCCAGAGTCCGTGGATATGGATGTTGCAAGAATAAGGCTTAAAAGTCAGGGGATAGAGATTGACACGCCTACAGATGAGCAGATAAAATATGCCAACTCCTGGACGGAGGGAACCTGATGAAGAGATCAATTATTCTCATAGTTATGGATGGTCTTGGGGACAGGCCCGCAAAGTCTCTTAACAATAGAACTCCCCTGGAATCAGCATATACGCCAAACATGAATCATATGGCAAGAAATGGTATTTCAGGACTGCTTTATCCTGTACATCAGGGGATAGTGTGTGGCTCGGATACATCCCACCTATCTTTACTTGGATATAACCCGGAAGAGGTTTATACAGGAAGAGGCCCCTTTGAGGCGATGGGACTTGGGATGAACGTGAATCCAGGAGATGTTGCCTTTAGGGCAAATTTCGCTACAAGAGAAGGGGATATAATAAAAGACAGGAGGGCAGGCAGAATAGAAACAAGCACAGAGGAGTTGAGTAAGGCAATATCAATGAAAATTGAGGATGTCAATATCAGCGTTTCCTCAGGAGTTGAGCACAGAGCGGCCCTTGTAATGCACGGTTCAGGACTATCCGGTGACCTTACAGATTCTGACCCACACGAGATAAACAAGAAAGTGAAAAGAATTGAGCCCAAGAATGAGAAATCTGAAAAAACTGCAAGAATAATCAATGAGTTTCTGGAAAGATCAAGAAAAATTCTTGATGAACATCCCCTAAACAGGAGCAGAATAAATAGTGGAAAGCTGCCAGCAAATGAACTTCTTCTGAGAGGTGCAGGTCAGGCCCCATTCCTCCAACCATTTAAGGAAAAATATGGAATGGATGGTGCGTACATAATAGGAATTCCAATGATAAAAGGTCTGGCCGAGATGATTGGCCTGAAAAGAATAGATGTACCAGGAATTACAGGAGGGAAGAATACAAACTATAAAGGAAAACTTAGCTATGCCAGGGAAAATTCCAATAAATTTGACTTTATTCTAATGAATATTAAGGCACCGGATGCGGCCGCCCATGATATGAAACCTGAGGAAAAAAGAGAAGTTATAGAGAAAATTGATGAGGCAATGAGTAACATGATAGGTCTTGAGGATCGAACTCTCGTAATACTAACCGGGGATCATTCAACATCATCCACTTCCGGAGAGCACACAGGTGATCCAGTACCGGTTACCTTTTACACTGGAGGTATGCGAAAAATTGAAGCGAATGGATTTAATGAGAAGGCATGCTCGAAAACTGGATTTTCCATTGAGAGTGGTAGACTTATGACCTTTGCAATGCAACTCACAGATCGTCTTGAAAAATATGGGGCCTAAACACTACCGAAAAAATATACCAAACATTTTTATATAAAGTTGACGTCATGTGTTTATGAGACATTCGTCAGGCTTTGGTAAGACAAATGGCAGAAACTATCGCCAAAACAGTCTCAGATCTGATTTTATGAATACATACTCTACCAAAATTGCCTTTTTGTATGCCATAGTTGGGGTTGCACTCCTATGGTGGATACCAGTTATAGGTCCATTTACTGCAGGATTCATCTCAGGAAGAAAGGCTGGAAGCGCCAAGGATGCCCTTTCCATATCGCTCATCACCACTGCACTTGTTATCTTTACTTCACTCTATCTCATATCAACTTCTGTGCAGCAGGCTAGTCTTGTGGGTTACTATCTCAAGGATGGAATTTTTGCCTTTGCCACAAAACCACTTGCCGCTTCTTCACAGCTGGCAATAGATACCCAGTCATTTTACGGTGTTCTAACCACAATGACTCTCATTGTGCCAAGCAGCTTGATCATATTTAATGCCACAGCACTTCTCGGTGGAAGCATGTCGACGACCATAAGGGAGGAGAACAGAGGGATGTACAATCCATCTCCCTTCATAAGTCCAGTTCCTCAGGCCAACATGTCTAGAGGAACCAGAGAGGTTCCAAACCGCCCAATTTATGATGATGAGGCTGAACTCGAGTCTTACAACGACAATTATCAACCCAGAATGGACAGACTCTAAAAACATTAATTTTGCTAACCAAAGAAGAGTGAAAATTAATATATCTACTGTTGTTGTTGGACGCAATGATTGATATCAAATTGCTGAGAGATGATCCATCAATTTACAGAAAGGCCATGATAGACAGATTTTTGGATCCTTCACCTGTCGAGGAATTTTTGAAACTGGATCAGGAATGGCGTGAGAACATAAAGAAAATAAATGAATTAAGGTCAATTAGAAACGCCAGAAGTCTTGAGGTATCAAAGGCAGTCAAGGAAAAGAGGGATGCGGAAGAAATTAAAAGAGAGGTAAAGGAGATAAATGCATCACTTGGCAAACTTGAAGAAAGGCAAAGGGAAGTGGAAGAGAAAAGAGATAAAATGGTGAACCTGATCCCAAATGTGCTTGACAGGGAAGTACCCATATGCAAAGGTGACGAGAATAACCTTGTAGTCAGGGTTAATGGTGAGGCAAAGGTCAGAGAAGATTCACTGGAAACTTTCCTCAAGGAGAGCAATAACCTTGGAAAATATAAAATTGTCAAGGAAACTTACAGTCACGTCGATATTATTGAGAAGTATAACCTTGTAGACCTTGAACGAGCCACAAAGATTGCAGGAGCAAGATTTTATATTAGCAAGAACAGGTTGCTGAAGCTTGAGCTTGCCCTGATTAATTATGCAATTGACTTTCTGTCACAGAAGGGATTTTCAGTGGTTGAGCCACCACCTATGATAGCAGGAAACGCTGTATGGAAGGCCACGGATCAGGGAACTTTTGATGATGCTATTTATAAGATCGAAGGTGAAGATCTTTATCTGATTTCAACTTCTGAACACCCAATTGCATCCATGCTTATGGATGAAATCGTGGAACCAAAGGAACTTCCAATGAAAGTTGGAGGCTTTTCTCCGTGCTTCAGAAAGGAGGCGGGAGCCCACGGCAAGGATACAAAGGGAATTTTCCGTGTACATTATTTTAAGAAAGTAGAGCAGTTTATATTCTGCAAACCCGAAGATTCATGGGACTTTTTTGATGAACTTACAAAGAACACAGAGGAGTTTCTGCAAAGTTTAGGAATTCCATATCGCGTCGTTAATGTGTGCTCAGGGGAACTTGGAAACCTTGCAGCTAAGAAATTCGATATTGAAGGGTGGTTTCCTCATCAGGGAAGATACCGTGAACTCGCAAGCATATCCAATGATCTGGACTATCAGGCAAGGTCTCTGAACATCAGATACAGAGGCCCAGATGGAAACATATTTGTCCATACCCTTAATGGGACAGCAATGGCCAGTTCAAGAACAATTGTAGCCATAATTGAGAACTTTTCCCATAAGGATCACATAAAGATACCTGAGGCTCTTATACCATACACAGGGTTCGATTCCATATATTTTGAAAAGGATTGAAAAATTTTAAAATTATTTTATTCTTTCTGCGTATGCCATTTTGGCAGATGTTGGTGAGAATTTCTTCCATCTGTCAAGAAGAGGCAGGTATTCTTCATTTACCTGGTCCATAAGATTAAGGTAGTTTAATATTCCCAAAACAGCTGTGTCCCCATCACGAACAGCAGAAATTAAATCCCTTGTCATATTTGTCGAATCGCCACCGGAAAATACCCCCGGAATGCTAGTCATGCCGTTTTGATCCACAATTATCTGGCCATGGGGGGTCAACCTCAATTGTCTTGCATAATTATCCCCAAGAAATGAAAAATCAGTCTCCTGACCTGTGGCTTCAATCACAAAATCAACATCCATTGTGTAGGTTTTCTCCTTCTGCGGAACAGGTTTTGCTCTTCCTCCGCCCTCTGAAACCATTTGATTTTTCCAGTATTTCACCTGAACAATCCTGTTTCCTTCCTTTACATATTCAAATGGAGTTACTTCCCACATATAGCCAACAAGTTCGTCTATTGACTCTTCCATTTCCTCGTCTGCGTTCATAGATGGATATCCGGGCCTGTCTATTTCCCTTCTGCGATACATGATGTTGATATTCTTTGCCCCCAATCTTAAGGAAGAACGGGCAGCATCATTTGCAGTAAAACCTCCTCCTATTATGACCACCCTATTGCCAACAGGAATCTTCTCGTTCAGGGCGACCCTCTTCAGAAACTCCGTGGCATGCATAAAATTCTCAGCATCGCTTCCTGGTGTTCCTGTTGTTCTGGGGCTGTGATTCCCAACGCCAAGAAATACTGCATCATAACTTGAAACTATTTCCTCAAAGCTGATATCCCTTCCAACCCTGGTGTTAAGTCTGATCTCCACGCCCTGTGACTGAATGTAACCTATTTCCTTGTCAAGAACATCATCTGGCAAACGGTATCTGGGTATGCCAACTCTCATAAATCCACCAGTGACGGGAAGCTCCTCAAAAACCGTCACCCTTACACCCTGAATAGACAGATAATATGCAGCACTCAATCCCGCTGGCCCTGCTCCAATTACTGCAACCCTCTTGTTGATAAAACCTCTCCTTTTAACATGAATGACTTTTGAATAATCATCGAATTTGTCTGCTGCGTATCTCTTAAGGTGCCTTATGGCCAGTGGTCCACCTGTGTCATACATAACACATATATCTTCACAGTTATGAGTGCAAACTCTTCCTATAATTGCAGGAAAAGGCAAGTTTTCAAAAACAATCCTTACTGTCTGCGCTGGATCTCCCACGGCTGTGCTATTTATATATGCACCGATATCGAGACTTGCAGGGCATGCCTGTGTACATATATTACATCCAATACACCTTGATGCTTCTGTAGTTGCCTCCTGATCAGAATAGCCAATTAATGGCTCGATCCTAAAACTCTTAGATCTTTCCAACGGGTCTTCTTCTCTGATTGGGACTCTCTCGAATTTAAGCATCAGTTCACGGATCATGATATAAGTAAAATTAATAATGTTTTTGTAGAATGCTTTTAAAAATCAAAGTTTTACGAAGGCCGGAATTATTAGAATAGCTGTAAATAAATTTAATAAAACAAGAAATGTCAAAATAACGTATAGCTTATTTTTAGTATAGATATAATCTACCAGAGAACTGAATAATACAGTTACCGGAGTGAAGATTAGAACCCAGAGACCCAATGAAATGAAGGCTATTGGATTTAAAGCCAGAATCCCAGAGGGAATTAATACTGGCGAAAAAGCGCTTGATGTAATGTTTATTTTGGAATTATAGCTTTCAATCTGAGATATTGTATAACCATCGGCCCCGTTGAATATAAACATCAGAGCAGCTCCTATTGTGACTAGGCCAATACTCAGGAACACGGCAATTTTCAATATCCAGCTAACGATATTGGTAAGTTTATCAGAAGTTTGCATTCTGCCTCTCCTCCAGTTTCATCTTTACGTAAAGCAATAAAATCAGAATTGCTGCGGTTGAGATTGCCACTGTAAAACCAGTTAAAGGATTGATGTAGTAAAAGTGTGATTTTGTTATTCCTCTGAATATCATATCAATTCCAAGAAAAGTCAATATGGCAAAAAATATCCATCTTATTTCTTTGTTGGAAACCCTCAGGAGTATGGCTGATCCTATTCTTGATCCAATAAGTACCCCTATTGCAGTTGCCGCGGCCAGAAAGAACTGTATATATCCTTCATACCAGTAAATACTGCTTCCTGTGGCTGCCGTAATTCCTATCATAAAATTGCTTGTGGTAGTCGTAACCTTCATTGGCAGGTTCATTGCCCAGTCCATTCCAAGTACCTTAAGTGCACCACTCCCTATTCCAAGCAACCCCGAAAGGACACCTGCAAAGAACATAATGATTTCTCCAAGCCACCATCTTACCCCGGTGTATTGAACAGTTTTTTTACTCCTGTCATCATGATATTTGCCTGATAATTGGAAAAGCCTGCTTGTGAAATCGGCTGGCTTCTCTTCTGGGTATTCATACTTTCCTCTCTTCACAGTTGGTATGATGGATGTTAAAATCACTATTCCGAAAAGAAGGAATAGAATCCACTGAAGATTCGCGTGAACCACCAGGGCAAAAGTAAGAGCTCCCACAATAGCACCCAGTGTTGTTGCTACCTCAAGACCAACTCCAATTTTAATATTCGCTATTCCTTTTTTGGTATAGGTACTTGCAGAACCGGCAGATGTTGCAATAGTTGATATTAAACTTGCTCCGGTCGCGTACTCAATTGGCACACCGTAAAACAATGTAAGCACAGGAACCAAAACAGAACC
Source organism: Cuniculiplasma thermophilum (assembly GCF_052315355.1). NCBI lineage: Archaea > Methanobacteriati > Thermoplasmatota > Thermoplasmata > Thermoplasmatales > Cuniculiplasmataceae > Cuniculiplasma > Cuniculiplasma thermophilum. Next base: position 28,857 of record NZ_JBLSDF010000002.1, on the reverse strand, counting down.
TCCACCAAGTCCTGTTAGGGAGCCTATGATTCCTGCAATAATCCCACCAAAAACGATTAGCAGGAAATTTGATAGGGACCCTACATCAATCATTTATAAGGATTCCTGTTTTTTATATATATATTATGACATCCTTACGTTGTCAACAAAAGGGTTACATCTAAAATTATCTAAATATAATTGATTTTTATTCTATGTACAATTAAAAACAATAGATCATAATAATTCAAGTTATAACTCTTTCCAGATAACCCGAAGATAATTTTGGGTTTACGACTTAACGTTCAACAAAAGGGTAAATGATTCTATATGAGTATATAGGAAAGTTTTAATTTATTATTATTGTATGCCATTTGTGTTTGAAAGGCTTTATAGAGAGGAGAATGGCAAGAATATATATTCTGGAAATATAAGTTACATTTTCCTTTCTATGACCGCCATTGCTATATATACATCTTGGGGGTTCAATAGAATCTTTACTCCATTCATAGAGATCCATGGTTTTAATCTCTCTGACGCATTCTCGGGACTCATTTTAGGTTTGGAAGGACTGGTTGGTATATTTGCAGATCCCATATCAGGATTCCTGGCTGACAGGAGATTCTTATACCCACATGATACCAGAGGTATCATGATTGTAATTTCGGTATGTGTCATGGCGATTATGCTCTGCCTGATTCCATATGCTACGAGCGTGGACGAGCTCATTGGATTGTTAATTGCACTCTACATCGCCGCTCATTTCATGAGGACACCATACAATTCCCTGATGCCCCGAACCTTCGAGGTAAAAAACTGGGGTGTAGCATCCGGTTATGTTAATTCATTTCTGGCCATTGGATCCTTGGTGGCCTTCCTTATGGTTGCAGGTTTTGAGACAAAACTAGGTATCAAGAATGTGGCCCTTATAGAAGGTCTCATAGTTTTAGTCACGGGAATTATTACACCACTGATTGTGAAGGAGAAGAAACCTGAGAATAAATATGCTGTAATAAGGGAAAAGAAGACTCTAAATGAAAGGGTCCTTTACATGTTCCGTGACAGAAGGATATTAATCTATTTTGCCATTCAATTGTTTTCGTGGATAGCCTATGAGTCAATTGCCATCTATTTTGTATCTTATGTTCAAAGTGCAGGTTACTCATTTACCTCTGGATCAGATGGCCCGCTGGTTTTTGCTGCAATCGGTTTTGCCGTATTCAATGCTGTGACACTAATTGCTTCGATTCCAATGGGTATTTTTTATAAAAGGTATAAAAAAAAGAAGAACATTATGGTCTATGGCTTAGCAATACTTGCATTAGTTATGCTTTTAGCAGTATTTTTCAGAACAGAGGAGGTTGTGATCATATACCTTGCAGTTGGTGGCTTAGGATGGGCCGCATTTCTAGTTGCTGCATATCCAATAGGAGCATTTCTGATCACCACCCTGGAAGGAGATAGGGAAGCCGCAATGTCATCGTTCTTTGGGCTTTCAGCTTTCTTTAACAATGCCGCATTGTTAATTGCTTCAGTAAGCGTTTCATTTATACTTACTATATCACACAACAATTTCGAATTTATGTTTTTGGATTCAGCGTCAGCTGCCATAGTTTCAATAATACTGATATTCTTTATGAGATTAGATAACAGTATTCTATCGGAATTTGGCAAAGATGGAGTAGAAGAAATACTTCCAATAACATCTTAAAATGGAAAAAGATATGTTGTATACAATAATTAGGTATGCGTGAAAGCTCTATTTATTGGTGGAAGTGGCTACATAGGAAGAAATCTGATGCTTCTTATGGAACACGAAGAAACGGACTATTATTCAAGGCATAAGATTGAAGGAGAGAAATACTCAAAGTTTAACTGGATCCAGGGAGATGTGACCGATAAGGAAAAACTTGTCCCTCTGATTAAAAACTATGACGTGATCTATTACCTTAGCAATTCCTATTCAGATAAGGAAGAAGAGGCCATGAATGTTAATGTCTTCGGAATCAAATCGGTTGCAACCGAGATTAAAAGAATTGACAAAAATCAACGCCTTATCTATTTCTCTTCGGTTAATGTGCACTATGGCAAAAACGAATATTTTAGAACACGAAGAACAGGGGAAGATAATGCCGCATTGGTTAAGAATCATTTGATTGTTAGACTCTCCTTCGTTTTCGGAGGGGAGAATGATGGTTTCATATCCTTGATAAATGGCTTGTTTAACAAAGGCGTTGACAGGTTGCCTCGCGGAGGAAGAGTTTGCCCAACACATATAGAAGACCTTGCGGAAACTATTAAAAAGAGCGGTAACATAACTGGAGCAATATACGCCAATTCTTCATCTCAACTTACATTCCTTGATTGCATGAACATTTATGGAAAGAAAACTGGTAAACCTGAAGTGAAGGAGGCGGGAGGTATACTTTCCAGACATGCTGGTGAGAAGCTCGTGGAGGAGGGAAAAATAGACAAAATAACACTCGATCGCATTCTGGAAGATTACTTCAGAGAGGCCAGCTCAGTTATCCGATTTATCAAGGAACAGAAAAAATTTGAAGATTATGTACAAAATCTCCCTAAAGCATAACGTGACCTATGGCTTCTCTGTAAATAAATACACTCAATTTTTTAAAATATTTTAGACTGTAGTCAGATATCAATTCAGAGAATTCTTCATCCTTCTTTAATGAACATAGATAGGCATGTGCCATGGATAGATGTGAACTCGCATTTAGAAGATGGGCAGCTCTTATGTCCCCTGCTGCCATCTTAAGTTTCATATCCAGCCAGACTTCATCAGCGTGATTTAATTTCTTCCTGCTTTCATCTGTCAAAACAACGTCACTGTCTGAAATATTTTGATAGAGCTGATCGAGCATATCAAGAATTTCTCTGGTCGCATTTAATCTTATTCCAGTTGAAACTGCCAGGCCTAGGGACGCGAAAGCTATTTTTACATGATTTTGAAACTTGAAGTAATCAGAATCATTTCCAATTTCCTTGTCCAGCAGTTCACAGTATTCCGTGGTATCAGTTTTATTATCTTCTCCTCTTTCACTTTCCATAATCTTGCATAATTATTTCCTTATTAACAATTTTAGTAAGGATATCACTACAAGTTCATTTCACTCGATCAATTTACGAAAAATAGCCCCGGGCAGATTCGAACTGCCGTCGACGGGTCCAGAGCCCGTAATGCTTGGCCACTACACCACAGGGCTATTCCAATGGGGATTTTACTCTCGTATTAAAATGTTTCAATTATTACGTCTTTTATCACTGTTGAATGGGCATTAGGAAAAATAATTATAAAGTGTTGAAATAAAGAGAGGTGAAGAACTGGAGTGCCCATTTCATTTTTGATGATAATTTTCAATGGAAAAGCCTGGAAAAATGCTTTGTTGATCTTTTTAATGTAGTCAGGGGAGACCGAAAGATTGCTCAGGAAGAGGAGCAGGTATTACAGGTTAGACTTGAGCTAAATTTGAGGGAGATACAGAACAATAAAAAACCGATTGGATTTCACTCAGACGAAACTGAGCTTACAATGATATTCCCCCTGGATAGAAAGGAAATGATCATTTCTCATTACAATCCTTCAGAACTTGTAACAGAGGCTTCGGAAAAGATTAGCAAAATTCTAAAAAGTAAGAAAATAAAATTCTCACTGGAATTTGATAGAATGAAGCTCATAGAAGTTATAAGAAACAGAAGATAATTTCAGCTTCCATGACAATGTTAAATATTAATATGTATTCAATATTCCAATTTTGTGGAAATTAAGTCTTATTATATCCAGATTTCATTCGAAGATTTGGAAAGTGATTATTCTGGTGAGGTCACAATTGCTATTTCAAATCCAGAGAAAACCATATTTGTTGACTGCGATGTTAAGGATGTCATCGATGTCCTGATTAACGATCATGAGATGAATTATAAATACGATAGAGAAAATAAAAAAATAATTGTTAATAATGCCTATGACACCAATATTGAACTCAACATAAAGTTTTCAAATAATATATCAAATAGTTTGAATGGGATTTATCATTGCGGAAATGAAAATAGCAGGATGATAAGCACTGATCTAGAACCTAAGCACGCAATGTCGGTCTTTCCCTGTTTTGATGATCCATCAATGAAGGCGACATTTACACTAAGGGTATCAATCCCATCAGGCCTAAATGCTATTTCAAACACATCGATTGATACCGAAGTCTTTATCAACGGAAAAAAGGAGATAACATTCCATCAGACTCCAAAGATGTCAACCTATCTTTTTTACCTCGGAATTGGAAAAATGGAAGAGAGGATGACCATGTATAAAGGCAAGGAAATTGTTATTGCCGCACCTGGTCAGATAAATGGAGATCCGAGCTTTGCGCTTAAAATAGCCACCGAATGCCTTGCCTTTTACGAAAGTTATTTTTCAATAGATTATACCTTGAGTAAGCTTCACCTTATAGCAGTTCCTGACTTTGCCCCAGGAGCAATGGAGAATTGGGGGGCCATAACATTTAGAAATGACCTGCTACTCCTTGATAACAAAGACGATATTGACCAAAAGATCGGTATATGTGAAACTATTGCACATGAGATGGCTCATCAATGGTTTGGAAATCTAGTAACTTTATCCCAGTGGGGCGATCTCTGGTTAAATGAAAGTTTTGCCACCCTTATTGCGTCAAAGTTTGTTTCCAGTGTCCATCCGGAATTAGGAGGAGATAGATATTTTGTTGAACACAATCTATTTTCATCCATGTTGAAGGATTCACTCCTGTCAACCCATCCAATTAAAGCCAATGTGAAAGAAAGTGAGTATGAACAGATCTTTGATGAAATAAGTTATGGTAAGGGGGCTTCGATTTTAAGGATGATTGAGGAAGCAATTGGTGAAGAAAATTTTAGAAAGGCAATATCAAAATACCTTGATGAGAAAAAGTTCGAGAATGGAACAATTACGGATCTATGGTATTATCTTAACGCATTTTCTTCTGAAATCGATATACCTGAACTTGCAAGCAACTGGGTAGAAAAACCTGGTTTCCCCATCATAAGGATTGAAAGAAGTGATGGAGGTAAAAAAGTGATTCTTAAACAGGAAAGATTCCTCCTAAATGGGAAGGATCAAAGCGCCTGGATAGTGCCAGTATTTCTCACCACTGAAGATGGAGATCGGGATATACTCATGAAAAACAAAATTGAGGAAGTCGAAATAAACCAGATAATTTCCATTAACAGAAATGTTTATGGATATTATCTCTTTGATTCTAATGGAAGTGGGCTTAATAAGGACTTAAGAACAATGAAACAGTTGGATCTGGCTCTAGAGGAGATGTCAAAATTTCTACTTCTTCTGAAAGGTGAAATTAATCTGTCCGATTATCTGAACTTTGTTAGTGAGAATTCAAACAGCTACTCCTATCCAATGTTCAGTATTGTTCCTAATCACCTGCTTGAATTGTTTAACATAAGCGATGGAAGCTTCCAGATGTCAACCAAATTTTCCAATGTCCTCAGGAAGATGTTGCAGACATCTTTCACGGTAAATGACGACCCAACCGTTTTCTATTCAAGGGATTCGATCAACACATCCCTTGCCATAATGGATAAAACCTATTCTGATATGATGGGTGCAAAAATATCAAAGTTAGAACAGAGTCCTGTGTATGAGCATACCGCGATTATAATAGGAGCTTCTAGAAGCACCCTGGGCTTCTATAAAGTTCTTGGGTATCTCAAAGTTACCAAAAATTCAAATCTCTATTCCAAAATATGTTATGGCATTGGTTATACCACATCTGTAACTAAACAACTCCGAATTTTAAATATGCTGGCTGAAGGAAAGATCAAGGCTCAGGAGACCCCTGCTGTACTTCATTCTCTGATATTGAATCATAAATCGAGAAAACTCATTATGCGACTGTTTGGTGTTATAGTCAATGCTATACGTAGTAAATTCAAGGATTCAGGATCTGTATCCCTATTCTTTGAATACTCAATTCCCTATTTGGGTCTTGTAAGTAGGGATGAGATTAATAAAAAAATCCAAAAGTATTCATCAAGCGATCTGGAAATTGGAACAAAAATAGGTCTTGAAAAACTTGAAGTTTATGAAAAAATGAGGTCAAGAATGAATTGACAGGGGATTCATATCCAGAAAGGCCAGATCCTGAAATTTGTCGTTTTCAGGCATTTTATCTTCTACCAGATTCTGTAAGGAGACGTGGGTTGCAAACCACATAATGGGCAGCATAATAAGCCAATTCAATAGAGAGTATATAATCTGCCCTTCAAGAGAAAAAACGCTCCATATTTTTAATTCCAGAACGTTTCCCATGTAGAATATGGCTAACGGGAATATGCTGAATATTACGGTTATGTATTCATTGAGTGCGTATCCCTCGGTCCGGGTGGAGTGAGTGAAAGCATATCCCATCATTATTCCGCCCGAAAAACCTGTCAGAGACATTAAATCAAAAAAGAGACCGTTGTTGAAAGCAGCATAAGTTAAGTAAGGTAAATACCAAATCAGAGGAATGATGATTCCGATGGATGTAAGTAAAGTATTGAATTTTCTGGACCTATTTACAGGTTTTATAAAGCGGGATATGGAATATGAAAATATGTACCCAACCAGAACCATATACATTGAAGAGATGAAGAAGAAAATTGGGTTTCGCTGAAGATCTAAGGAAACACCCAGGGTTATAATCAAAGGTGCGGTTATCAACGAAGTGCTTAGAAAGAGAAACTGCCTCGAATTTCCTTTTTCCCATTTCCATGGTTCAAAAATATGTAAGTGTCTATTGTGCATATAATATTTTGAAACTAAGATATATGTTAAAACTAGGAGTGCCAAACTTGAAAAGACTGTTGGAAGGAGCACTTCGTCAAGCAAAAAAGCACTAACTGCCGGTAACAGGGCTATGTAACTTTCACACTGACAACTTAATGCCCCAGTAACCCCATAAAGTGCAGCACCAACTCTTCCATATTTAGAACGTTTATTTCCAATGTAACTGATTATAAGAAAGTAATTTTCCGATACAAGTGAAGAAATACCCAGAAATATGAGTAATTCGATTGGACTCACAGTAATTTCCACATATTTTGTTATTATGAATATTCCAAATTTTTCCAGGATTGGAAGTGAGTGCCCAACCCCTATAAACATAGTGCTTGCCGTTTCAATTGTGATTGGCACATCATAATGCTGATCATATATGGAAATTATACCACCAAGGAAAGCTATGAGAGTGAGTGTGGCAAAAAATGTTGTTACTCTGATTTTTTTGCCGGGAATACTTCTGGAATTTAACCCTACGAATAATAGATAAAGAACAAAGCCAACCAGAACAATCGAAAATGAAGCTTCACCAACTGTGAAAACGAGAGTCAAAAACATGGCGAGGGATACGTAAAGGGAGATATAGAAAGATGCAACATTTGGACGAAAGTTCATGGGAATGGATAATAGCATTAATAAGAGAAGAAGAAGTGCGATGGCAGTAGTATAGGGAATTGCCATAGTGTGAACAATAAACAGATTGAGTCTAAATCCAGTGATAGCAAACTCCGTAAAAAGTAAAAAAGAGATAAAAAAAGAAATCAGGGAAAGTTTCTTTGGCTTGTTCATCTTATCACTCGTGGTAATACTGTGCCCGATATATTTTAATCATAAGTCCGCCTATGATTAACAGAAAACCAAGCCCAATACCGTAAAGTGACTGATCATAAACGTTTCCAAAGGGCATAGAAAGTATTTCAATAAGTATTACGATGGCCAGAACTCCAAGCACAGAACTGTAAGCAACGTATGTATTATTTGACAATGACTGGTTGACTTTGTGTTCCTTTGGTGGATATATTCCAGTGATAAGACCGAGGGTGAACAGGAGAGATATGGCGAATAGTAAACCAACTATACTGATTCCAGCCAGTACTTCAGGAGTATAGTTCCCAGCCGCATATACAAATATCATGCCTAAACCAAAGGCGCTTATTCCTGCAAAGGTAGCTGAAAGTATTATTCCTCCAGCATATGGATTTGTAAGTTTTTGCGTCTTTATGGCCTTGCTTACTAATTCCACAATTGCTGTAATAACAACAAGTGGCACAATATAGAATGCAGCGACTACAGTATCAGGTATTGGCACTCCAGGTTCAAGTGCTCCCCATGCTGACAGTATTGCAAGGTATACAACGCCCACAATGGCGAAGGAAACTGTTATTGGCCTGTCTACAAGTTTAAGAGATGTCTTTGTATCCAGGTATGGGAGAAGAACCAGATAGGCCAGTGGAAGCCCGGCAAATATTACTGTTGCATAGAATGGACCAATACCCTCTGCAAATTGGAAGTCAAGCTCCTTATATACGAAGAGCAAAAACCATGGAGGATATGCAGGGACACTCATTGCCAGAGGGCTTGATGGTGCTACCTGAGGAAATGGAGAGAATAGGGCTGGAACATTGGGCAAGGCTGCTAGTATTGAAGGTACAACCACAACTATTCCTAGTGTGTAAAGTGCTATTTGAATCATATACATGAGATTGTAAGGATACCACTGCTTGTAAGATCCATCGTCGTGATCTATTGCAGGAGCCCTATACCCTGAATCCTTGCCTGATGGCATTATGGTATTGTATTCAGCCATGAAAAAGTGAGCAAGAAACACTATTCCTATGAGTGCGGCCAAAACTATATGCCAGGCAAGTAGTCTGTGGAATAGTGAAAGTTGCGTTCCTGAACCAAAAAACAGGGATGTAAGATACTGTCCTATTATTGGTGTAGCCCCGGCTATACCTCTTCCTACATCTGTTGCATCCTGGGAAAGCACATCACCACTCATGGAATATCCGAAAAATCCAACTCCGATTGTCATTAGAAGGAGTAAGATTCCAGAGAGCCACTGCATCTGCCTTGGTTTTTTATATGCTCCCACAAATAGGTTTCTGAGCAGGTGGATATAGACCAGAACAATCATTGCATAAGCCCCATAAAGATGGGTAGTCAGAATTATTGATCCATACGGCACAGTGTTCAGAAAAGCCTCTGTACTGTTATAAGCATTGGAAGGCTCATAATAGAACAGTAGAATAAGACCTGTGACAACCTCGTATAGAAAAACAGAAGTAACCATGGCTCCAGTCCAGAACATGAAACCTCCAGACTTACGCATGTAATCGGGAACCTTTCTTGGAATGGGCTGTGGTTCATTCATAATTTTTTCAATCATATTTGATTTATTTTCCATATTTTATCAACTCATCCCTTAGTTACGGTAACCGTAGTCTCCGTTGAGGAGGGTAAAGGATTACCTCCAGACAGGTCACTCGTATGTGCATATATAACCGGACCAACCAGGCTCTTAACATAGTATTCATCACTATCGGGATCGCTTCCTTCATGGGAAAGAATAACATTTGGAAGGGGCCTCTGGGTAGGTCCAGTTACAACCTTAAAACCTTCAAAAGGATCGTATGTGCTGCCGTGACAGTCACAGTGAATTTTGCCATCAAAGGACGCGGAAGTAAATGTGTGATATCTGATCTCGGGTGGTACGCATCCCAGATGCTGGCATATGGCGCTTGATGCCACCACAGATTTGTAAGGACCTACACCGCCTGGTGAAGTAAAACTGCCTCCAGTGAGAGGTATTGTAACCTTAACTGGCTTGATTTCTACGTCCTTATTATTGCTATCCCCCAATCTGAGCAAAAAATTGGGCTCATCAAGAAGAGGGTAATCAAATGTAACAATCTCTGGATTGTTCACTGTTAAGGAGTTAGTGCTTATTGGTTTTCCAGATGTGTCTACAAGTTTCATAGACGGAAAGCCGTTTAAAACCGGGGCAGATGATGGAATTATATTCTGAATTCCCCCTCTGAGAAAACCCAGGGCTCCAGCACCTATGGCTACAACCCCCATTATTTTGATGAAATTTCTCCGGGACGTGTCAGGAGGAGTTTGATCCTCCTTTTCTTTTCCAGACATTTAAATCCCCTTACATAACGTGGATGTTTCCCATCATCCAGCCAATCGTAGCCATTGCTCCTCCCCAACCAGCAGCACCAGTACCACAAGGTGCATAACACTGCCAAGAAAGGATTGAGCCAGCGGACTGATTAAGGTAGAACTGGGCGTGAGTTACTGTTCCTCCATTAGGATTATTTCCGGCCCAGGTTGGCACATTCACTATAACTTTTCCACCACTTATTATGGAAAATGTGTGCGTCACATAGTAACCGCCTGCTGAGTTTCCCACCCATGGAAGGCTTGAAACTGCCCAGCCTTGACCCTTGTTTATGCTTATGTTGTTTGATGAATTACCAGAAAGGGTAGCGTTTTCTGCTATCTTTGTTCCATTATATATATACTCCTTATCCCCTACCGTACCAAAGACCTTGGCGAAGAAACTGTTGTTCTGTGTGGGGTTAGATGCGTTCCCGGTTGCATTTCCAAGGGCACTGTTCGTCCCACTGTCATAGTCTATGATGGTCAAAGATATCAACTGATCCGCGGGCAGATATATATTTGCAGAAGAACCCAGTGTTCCATTAGGTTCCAGAATGAAATATGCAGGCTGCCTGTGATTTATTGTGGAGTTGTGGAACCAATTGTTTGGTGTTATAATCAGTGTAAGAGAAGTTTGTGCTGCTGCAGGTGCAGTTGTACTTACACTACTAACCGATTCATAATAAGCCGCTCCAATACCAATCCCTGCAATCACAACGATTGCAGTCATAATGGCGTAAAATGCTTTTTCAGATGCCATATACTGCCATTCTAATTGGTAATTTAAAAAACGTACTTTACATGTAAAGTTAATTAAAACCTCAAATGAGTAAATCTCTATACCTAAACACCTGAAAAAACTAATACTTTTGTTCAAAAATGATGTGATAGGTCTTATGGAACCTTTAAATGATTTTCCTTATCGCTTCATAAATTTTTCCATTCTGCTTTGAATGGATTCTGGTGGCATATGACCCCTGGTATAGTAATAGTATGAATCAAAACCCCATTTCATGAGATGAGCGACCTGACCGGTCATTGTGATATCATTTTTACCACCAAACAGTGTATCAGAGAGAATCAGAGTTGCTTGGGAACCTCCTCTATTCATTATACAGAATATCTCAGGTTTAAATTCTTCAACTTCTTTCCCGTTAGAAATTTCTTTTTGTAATGAGGAAAAGGCGATGTCAGCCTGCATAATCGCAATATGCCCAAGTTTAGGCATTGAGAGATTGTTAACGTCTCCTGCGACCAATATATTTCTGTATTTTGTATGTCTCATTTCCTTATCAGTCAGAATGAAGCCGTAATCGTCCCCTATTTTGGACTCTCTTATGAAGTCCGGCCCGCGATAGGGAGGTATTATTACAGAAAGATCACTCTCCAATTCACTTCCGTCATTGAAAATAACTTTATTCTTTTCTACCCTGCTAATCTCCTTTTTTACGTGAACATTTATTCCACTCTTCTCTATGAGAGGCTTAAGGGCGTTATGCACTGGTTCTCCAACATCCTCGAAGAATATTTCTCCTGGGCTGAAAACGTCAATTGAAGATTTGTCTCTCAGGTTTTCTTCTCTCAAAAAATGGTCGACCATGAACATAACTTCTCCTATGGGGCCTTCACATGGAGCGGCCAGAGGTATTGCTGTTTCTGGGGACCAATCTGTTTTTGCTGACCCCACAACGACTTTTCCGCCCTTAAATGCTTTCAATTTGCTCCACAATTTTGGTGCCTGAACATCATCACACACTGAATATGCATACTCATTAAATCCTGGGATTGCGTCATAATCCTTTATTGCCCCAGTAGCGATCATTAGATAGTCATAGTTTAAACTGCTTCCATCTTTGAGAAATACCTTCTGACCTTCAGGGTCCACCCTGACGACGCTCTGGTTCACGAATGTTGCTTTTCTCCTCTTTATTATCTTTTCAAATGGAATTTGAACCTTGGATACACTTTTTCCATCCATGGCAACTTCCGGAAGAGAGGGTTTTTCAAGGCTTGTTTTTCTTTCGTCGATCAAAGTTATGTCGAATTGACCGGCCATATGCTTATTGAGATTGTACAGAAATCTAAGCCCTGCAAAACCGCCTCCTATTATTATCATCTTTTTAACCATAAATTCACCATTTCAGTGTTATTCCTTCTGAGTATAAAATATTCATGATAATTAATCATGTTTATGAAATTAGATCGTCCCATCTATTTGGATTGATAATTCTCTTATAAACCCGCGAAAACTCTCTTTTGAACAGATCTTGGCATCATTTTTGCCAGTGTTATCAGGCGGCCAACTGACTTCTCACCCCTTCTGTTCATCTTTCTGTGCATTTCGTGATGCCTCATGAGCCATGGCTTCACATCATTATCCCAATTTTGCTGATAGAGCATCGGATTTCCTGCCACGATACTCTGAGCTGCCAGCTTGCCAGACCAAAATGCTCCTTGCAAACCACCTGCTGTGGTATTAAGAACGGCATTAACCATATCTCCTGTATAAAGGTAATTTCCCTTTACCACTGTATCCAGTGGTTTAGTCAAGGGAATCTGGTGCGCCATTGTGGAAATAATTTCTCCTTTAAGTTCGGGGTATATCTTGTCAAATTCATATAAAACTTCTTTAGGCTGTTTTCCGTTTCCAGGATAGAAGCATACACCTATCTTTCTCGATGTTTCAGACTCGGCAAAGTCCCATAAGTATCCCCCAGGGACTCTATCACTGAACCACAATATCATTTGAAAGTCCTTTCTACTGGGTACCCTTCTAATCTCTTCATAAGCTACCAATACCTCATTTTTACCCAATTTTTCTCCAAATTTTGATTGTGGACCGGCTGCAAATATTACGTTCTTGGCTCTAAATATTTCTGAATCTGTCCTTATTTCATTTCCTGAAACCTCGTTTACTCTGGTATTTAACCTAATGTTCAATTTTTTCCCCGAAAACTCATCTGCAAGATATTTTTCATATTTTGTAAAGTCGTAAACGAATCCGACAGTCTTGTTGAAATTAAGATCTATTCTTTTTCCAGACTCAGTCCTGAAACTCATATTCTGAATTTCAGCAGAAATTATATTTGGATCGACAGGCATACCAATCTTTCTCACCCACTCCAGTGAAACAGCTCCTGTAGATCTCACAGGTAGACCTATCTCGGATTTTTTATCCAGTATAATGTACGATTTCCCGTTTTTTTCCAGTTCTGCCCCGGCTGATAACCCAGCTGTTCCTGCACCGATTATTACAACATCAAAGTCATCTGCATTCAATGTGATTTACCATTAGGAAAGATGAGATTAAAATTTTTACCATGGGTGTGGAAGATCATAGATCCTTAAACATGAAAATATTTATAGGATGTAATAAAACCAATTTTATTATATATTCTACAAGGTTTTCCAATCATGATAGAAGAGAAGACCCTTAACAAGGAAAGGGATGTTCATTATATTAAAATAGAAATGTACAGAGCACCCTTAATTATCATCAGGGGAAAAAGAGGGTATGTGATGTGCGGTTACCTGAATATTGAAACTGCAGAAAAACTAGGAGATGCGGGAGCCTTGGTGAGAGGTGTAAAAGACCTTCAAACGATGATGAATGCCACTATTGAAGAAACAACAACTGCAGCTGAATCCATTGGACTTCATAAGGGTAAAAAGGTAGAAGAGGTCATTGACCTCCTATGAGGCTTAATGCATCCGTTGCAGTATGCCTCTTTCATGGCAATGTTATCTTAATGAAGAGGCGTAAAAGGGAAGGGGACCCTTGGTCCGGTGATATTAGCTTCCCCGGAGGATTTGTAAAGGAGGGTGAATCTTTCCGGGATGCTGCCAAGAGGGAATTTGAAGAAGAGACGGGAATAAATCGTAATCACCTAATGGAAATTTCTGAAATGGATTTTTTTCATCCTGTAAGGTTTAAGGAAATGAATGTTAAACCATTTATTTTCAAAACACAGGAGATGTTCCCGGTGAAGCCTAACGATGAAATGATAGGAGGTGGATGGTATGACATACATAAATTACACCTTGAAAGGGACCAAAATCGGGGAGAATTTTTTCAAATTGATGACATTATAATATGGGGGCTTACCTTCAGAATCCTTAAAGCGATCATTGTTGATGAACCTGAATTATTAGAATGAGAAAAAACGGGTCCCTTTCAGGGAAGGGGACACCCTTAATACAAAGTCTGAAAGCATTTTTAATTGATTCTGGATATGCCATACATCTTTTTTTTCTGCCAGGACAAGTACAAATCCCTGCATCCCCCCACCCAGCAATCTGGCCGCCTTTGCTCCATTACTCATTGCTGTTTTTATAATCTTTTCAACCTTCTCCCCAGATATATTTTTACCGAGGGATTTTTTAATTTCCCATCCTTCGTTCACCTTTTTGCAAAAATTTGCCCAATCTGAATCTTCCGTAAAATCAAGCAGATCTCTTGCAACCTGCTTTAGATGACTTAAGTTATCTAGAACATCCTTCTCCCCTCTTTCTGATTTTACAACCTGCTCTTTGAGGGCCTCTGAACTTTCCCTTGTACTACCCGTATAGGCGATAATCATGCCTTCTTCAAGTTTTTTCATTATATCTGTTTCTTCAAGATGCCTGAAAAACAAGGAGCTACCGTCAGATTCCATATATTTGAACCCACCTTCCGCTATTGCATATGGATCCTGGATTCCGAGGGTAATGTTGAAGTGACGTCTTTCTGTCTCATATGATTTCTTTGCAAGGTCTAATGTGCCTGAGTACTCTTCATTAATTTCCTGAATTATTCGAATCATGGAATTTACCATAGCACTAGATGAACCAAGTCCAGAACCGGGTGGAACTTCCCCGTTAATGTATATCCTCCCCTTGCTGATACCATTTTTGACAAAGAGTTCCATTATTTTCTCCTGAAAACTTGATTCAGACTCAGAACCGAAAACTATTGTCTTTAGGAAATCTCTGGAAGTAATTTCCAATGGAGAAGAATCCTCTGTATAGATTACGTAAACACCCCTGTCAATAGTAGTATTAATGACACTTGTACCGTACTTTTCCAAAAATGGCGAAATATCAGTTCCACCCCCTGCAAAGCTTACTCTAAGGGGGCTGTAGGAGCTAATCCTTTTCATAACCTATCCTTATGCTCTTCTATTTTAATATAATTTTCTTGGATTAATTACGCTGGTAACTTATTCCTATCACTTCACAGATTCATTAAAAACTGCGAAAAATGCTAACCTGATTGTGAATTTATCTTACCCCGATTACTCTCTTAAGGAAATATCTGTCAATTCTAAAAAATCTATGATACGAAGATATATTTCATGGCACTCTAAGATAGGTCAATAATGAAATATACTCCAAAAACTTATTACTTCCATAGGCTTCACAAACATATGGAAATCTGGACCGAGGCCCTTAGACCAAGAAACTTTTCAGAACTCCTTCTTTCAAGAGAAACAAGAGAAAAGGTAGAGAACTGGGTTAGATCTTGGGAGAGTGGAGAGCCTACCAAAAATGGCCTTCTGCTCTGGGGTGAACCGGGATGTGGGAAGACTTCCACGGCTTATGCCATATCCCAGGAAAAAGGATGGAAGATGCTGGAGGTCAACTCTTCCGATTATCGAAACGAATCTTTCCTGAAAGAGACTGCCGGAATGTACTCCCTTTATTCTGATCTAACTTCGTTCTCTGAACCTGAAAGTTCTGTAAGACCGATGAAAATGATACTTATCGATGAAGCTGACAATATATTTGAAAGGGTTAGTTCTGGAAGCAGTTCAAAAAACTCTGGAAATGAGATTGGAGGATATCGAACCATAATAGACATACTTAAAACAACAAAGTATCCAATAATCATTACCATGAACGATTTCTGGGAATTCCAGAGAAGGTCAACTGCAAAGGAAATAATATCCAGATGTGATGTTGTTCAGGTTTTTCTGTATAAAAGAAGAAATGATTTGGATTATAAAAATGCCGTATCAAAGCTTACAGAGAAACTTTTAAACCTCTGCAAGGAAAATGGACTAAGTGCTGAGCGCACCCCGATTGAAGAAATAGTGAGAGAAAATCTACCTGACATTAGAAGCGCAATCAACGATGTTGAAAGTTATGCCCTTTCTGGAGGAGGGACTTATGGTAGTGCAAGTATAAGGGACACCCATGAGCAGATATTTGAAACCATAAGATCCATGCTTAAAGGAAATGATATTGCAGGAAATTTAAAACTTCTAAGAGATGCAGATGTTGATAAGGATACTCTTGTTCAATGGATAAGTACAAACGGAGTAAAAGAGTGCAATACTATGGATTCCCTTGTAAAAATGGAGGATCTTGTATCCAGGGCTGACCTTCTATCCCGACTGGCATCAAGAACTAGAAATTTCAGACTCTGGATATATGTAGATGATCTGGTGGCGTCAGCATTCACAGTGTCTGATAAAAGGGGAGGATACACAAAGTATGAATTTCCAAATTATATAATGGCAATGAGCAAATCAAGAAAGATAAGGAATGCCATAGATCGAGTTTGTAGGGCTATGGAAATAGGTTTCCATATTTCATACACGGATGCAATAGAAATGAGACCATACTTTAAGCAAATTGTCAGTGGGATGAAAAATCCAAATACTGAACTTTCTCTATATCTCAACGATATAGCGGATAGAGAAATTGCCCTTTCAATGCTAACAGAGAAAAGGAAATCCTTTGATCCGGTTACTCCTGATGACCTAAAAATTTATCTCTCATAAGTTTTAATTTTTTCCTTACATTTTTTGATTGTTCCACTAACTGTTATTACAGAAACGCCCTTTAATTTTCTTCTTACATAGGATGAAATGTAATCCTTAGAGAACTGATCCCCCAAAATAATGGAATAATTGTCGGTTTTGAATTTTTCTTTCGCCTTAAAGTTTTTAAATATATCCCTCACTGCTGTGTCCAGATCTTCCCGATTTCCCTCAAGAAGCATGTATCTCTTGCGATAGGGTGAACATTTCATGAGTGAGAGGAATGAAAAACTCTTTTAAAATCTTCTCTTATCAAAACCTAGATTGATAAGATTCACATGATTTAGAGATGAAAGGAAATGAAACTGAGGAATTCATAAAATTATTTATTATAGCATTGTATCTCCCTTTTACATTAGTTAAAGGTAGAAAGATATGGTAAATCATTCAAATCTTTACGGGAAGATATCTGAAAGCTGGAATTCACCAAAGAAATCAGAAATATTGTTATTTCAAAGGCAAAGAATGGTGGAGTGGAGAAGAGGGGGTGCCATAGAGAGATTGGATTACCCCACGAGACTTGATAGGGCAAGATCTCTTGGATACAGGGCTAAGAACGGTTATGTAGTAGTCAGGGCAAGAGTTAGAAGAGGGGGTTCAAACAGACCAAAGATTATGGGAGGAAGAAGACCCAGAAGGATGGCATATAGCAAGCTCACAAGAAAGAAAAGCATACAGTGGATAGCTGAAGAGAGGGTTGCAGATAAGTATCCAAACATGGAGGTTTTGAATTCATATTATGTTGGCGAGGATGGTTTTTACAAATATTATGAAGTGATCCTTGTGGACAGGAGTAAACCTGAGGTATATAGGGACCCCAGAATTTCATGGATATCAGAGCCTCAAAACAGGGGAAGAGTTTACAGGGGTCTTACATCTGCAGGATACAAGGGCAGGGGACTCAGAACCGGAAGAAAGAACTCAGCTAAGAGCAGGCCCTCTATAAGGGCAAACGGTAGACTCAGAAGATAGTCCTTTTTTAATGCCGCGGTGGCCCAGTGGTACGGCGCCAGACTTGAGATCTGGTTCCCTTGTGGATCGGGAGTTCGAATCTCTCCCGCGGCGTTCCTCATTAATTGATTCATGAGTTCAGAATTCAAAAGCGTTTTTTTGAATTTTCTTGATTTTTCTCATTTTTTCTATTTCCGGGTAAATCTGGTTAATCTGTTTTCCTTTGCTTGCCATAATACAATAAAAAATTGAATCACATTTCAGTGCCTTTAGAAACTATACTTATGAAAGTTTTTACTTAATGTAAAAAATTATGGTTTATAGATTACCTTAGATCGGGGGTTGCCATTTCTTTATTTTCCTTTGAAAGATCCTCAAGTGATTTACCCTTCGCCTCAGTTATGGCCAGCTGTATTAAAATTATTGAGGCAAAAGCGATTCCGGCATAGAGAAAGAATACCTTTCCCAGACCGATTGCAGATAACAATTGAGGAAATGAGGCAATCGCAAGACCATAGACCATCCTATCGATGAAGACGTTCAATCCCTGTCCTGTTGCTCTCACCTTGGTTGCAATCAACTCTGGAACCACAATTGTCCCACCAATTACAGTAGCAGGTCCAACTGAGGAAAAGAAATAATTAAACATATAGAATGTAAAACCCAAAATAGCTGATATACCCACAAGATTTGATGCGACTCCTGTACTTCCAGATATTCCGAATAGATGGGGGTCCAAAAGGAGAATTGAATATAACAAGAGAGCTAAGGAAACACCAATATATCCAAAGGTTACAAGAGTCTTCCGCCCTACCTTATCAAGAAGATATGCTGACAATAATGTTCCCGGTAAACCGGCAAGAAATACAGCCGCATATGTGAATGATATTGGGGTCATACCGAGATTTTGAGCAATTGTGATGGGCCCATAGAACGTAAATGTACTGGAATATGCGTCGTAAAGAACCCACAAAGTTGATCCCGCCAGGACTACAGGTAATGCCTTTCCCAATCTTTTCCAGTATCGTGTTCCATCCTTTCCCATAGAGTTAGAATCATCCGGCATAATGCCCTCATATGCTTTCTTGTTTACTTTTCCCTTAACTCTTGCAGAAAACCGGTATGTTTCTGGTATCTTTCTGCGGTAGTAAATTACAAGAAGTGATGGAATAGCACCAAAACCCAAAACTAAGCGCCATGAGATGCCTTCAGGCAAAATCAATAAACTTAATTGATCAACGAAAGCGGAAAGGACTGCTCCAAAAAGATACATTACAGAAAATGAAATTGCCATCAATTTACCACGGTTTGATCTGCTTGAGTTTTCTGCCATTATGACAGGAGACATCACAAGGTCTCCCCCAATGCCAAAGCCCATTATAAGTCTGGCCAATAATAGCCACGTGAATCCACTCACGAAAAACTGTGCCAAAGAACCTATAAAGATAAGTAAAAGATCAAAACCATAAGCTGGCTTTCTTCCAATTCTATCAGCTGTGACACCGAATAAAATACCACCGGCCGCTGCCCCAAAATATGTGGAACCTGTTATAAATGACAACTGTGAATTGGACAAATTCATAAAATTTAATATGGAAAAATAAACCAGCGATATGGCATAAAGATTGTAAGAATCTGAAAAAACGCCTATTCCAGAAACTATAACGCTCTTAATCTGGAACCGACTTAATTTCGCATGACTTTGAGTATTTTCCATTTTTGGACATTTCATCATTGTTATAAAATATTTGGGTAGATACTTAAATTTGAGTAATTATAGAACTTCTTCATAATCGTCTATAATGCTAATTTTTTCTTCGTTTGAAAGTATTTCAGATACTTTAAATTCAGGAATTCAGTGACAAAATATAATTTCTGTCTTATTCCGATGATGGATCTAAGGGGAATCATCATTTGAGAGCCGGATTTCCCTTAAGCTGTAGACGCTGTCAAGATAGTTTTTGTGTCTCTCTCGTCCGGCTTCATTCCAGTGTTTTTCAATTCCTCTGTAAAAATTACTTAAGAGATTCTTCTCAACTAAGTAATATGAAATAACCTCACTTTCCTTCACCTCCGTTCTCAGGGAGGTTGCTCCATAGTATTGCTTTATAACATCCATGTAAAAGTCACTCATAAAACTTGATCTGACGGAGATCTCAAAAAGGTTTTTCTCCTTGTTTATGATTCTGTAATTGAAATTCCCATGTATTTCAGATTCTTTACCTCGGAACACTAGTTTTAAGATGTTTTCATTCCCAAAAAATTTCGGAATAAAAATCCCAAAATTTTGAAACAGACCTTCATTTTCCTCATACCTTTCCCTTTCTGTGATCATCCACTTCGTTTTTACAACCTCAACATTGCATTGGCCACATTCGTTTTCTAAATATATGTTAAGAAGAATATTTAATTCATTATCCTGTTCACCGAAATATTCCACTGAGATCTTAAAATTTTTTAAGGCTTCTGTAATATTTAATATATTTTTGGATACCTCAGAATTTGAAGACTCATCAAATTCTACTTGAATGTACATATTTCCTTCCACAATCAAAACAGCAGGTGTTACCCTGGCTCCAACTATATCATTTATTTTCCTTAAAACTACTTGGAACGAATCTGGAAGTATGATCTGAAGTATGGAATTGTCCTTAAAAATTACTGAATTGTTGTCCCATTTATCAAGCGTATTTTTAAAACGCCCCATTTCAGCTTCAGACATTGTGTGGCCTACATTCTTGTAAATCAAATAAGTACCATTTTCCCTTGTCAGCAACAGGAAAATATTATTGAAACCATAGTAGTTATCACCAAGATGTATAACCTTAGGAAAAAGGTCATCAACCCTTATTATTACGCATTTATTGAAAATCTGATTGCCCCACAACACAGCCAGGTAATAATATATGAGAATTTATAATTTATCAATAATTCATTAAATTTTCTTGAAAGTGACTTAATGTTTATTCTTACTTGATTATTATTGAGATAAGTAATATCATCCCAAAAAGGAGATTATAGATTTCTCTGGATCCACAAAGTCCTTACACTGGTAAACCTTAGGATTCCAAATTTTGAAAGTTCGCCTCCCTATCTTCTATTCCAGATTACAATGAAATGCAGCCTTGCATCGGTTATCACAATCTTGTTGACAAATACCATCCTAGTTCTTATTTTAGATATTATCTTCCCTGCACTTTTAATGTACCTACCTTTGGATTCCCCTAACCCAAATTGAGTTTCATTGGTAATCATAACAACCTCCTCAACTGTGCTGAATTTTTTCGTTTTAGCTACAGATTCATAAACTTCTTCATCTTATGATAACACAATTTTTGCGATCCTTCAGGCTATAATATTTCCTGCTTCCTCCATTAGTTTCAAGATCTCCAGGACTTATGATAATCTTTATCTGTTCTTTTACAGCATCTGCCTATGATTTTGAGGAAAGCGACCCAAGGCCGGTCTTATCATCAAGTTGATTTTCCATAATTACTTATTCAATGTCTGATTTTAATGCCCATAAACTGCTCGGATATATCTGAATTTACAATAGGTCTCTTTGATGGAGTATAACTCTGACTATTGTTATGACGTTTTCCATTTTTGGCCGGAAGTGAAGATTTTTCAATGTCACAATCTTCCAACAAAACAAGTGGATCAGAATACCCAAATTTAAGCACATTCTTCCCTATATGCATTCAGGCTTCATCGGCAACCTGTGAACCTGAGTGTGTTCAGTCTGTGAATGAAATGCCGTTAAGGTATTTTATGGCAGAGATCGCCCTTGATCCATCAGCAGTGAATTCACGGAACGTAGGAATATTAAATATCCATTCTATCTTATGGGCTTTGTCGGTAAGTATTGATGCGTGTTTCAAAACTAATTCTTTAACTGCCAGTGAAGCTTGAAAAACAACCCCTAAGAGTTCAAATCCCATAAAACTTTTATCTGCTGTTGTTTCAATGGTGTTGTCTGCAAGAAATTTGACTTCATGGCCAGAAAAATACCGTGTCATGTATATGCATTTATCGATTTCTAGCTTACTTTACAATGTAATTTTGCCCATTTCAGATGAATTACTCTGGCAAGATTATCTATTTCACTTTTAATAGTAGGTATTAGGGATTTCTTAAGGTATCATATCTGTTTATGAAACCTTTTTCTCGAACCATTTGTCTATTATTTACATGATTGAATATGCCACTTATTTTACACTAACTATGCCCCCTGAAGTTTCCGGCAACTTTCATTTCAAAGGGGTTGACCGTTTCTATTTTCATGAATTTTCACGTTAAGACCAGTTAAAACCTTTTTCGATTTGATTATAAAATACTTTAAAACGAACCATACAAAATTGTTACAGAAAGGTAATTCTTTAAGATTCTTTACAAAATTGCAATATCTTATCCCTGGTCTGGTTATAGACAGAATTATCAACTGTAAATGAACCCGCTTTCCTCGCATCATCCAGGGATTTTCTCATTATTATTCTATAGTTCCTTATGTTAGATGATAATCTACTTCCAGGTGAACTAAAATGAGTGTATTTTTCTCTCTCGTTTAGCCTTTTAATGTGAAGATCTTCGTCTTCAATATAGATGTATACGGATTTTATTTTATCCATAATTCCCTCCAGCTGTTCAGGTATGAAGTAAAGTGTTTCAATTATGACCGGTTCACCATTATCAATAGCCCTATTTATTATCCTCCGTGTTGCCCTATTTACCATCTCTCCCTGCGAATAGAACCCTTTGATCACATTTTCCTCAGAGTTTTCTCCAAAGAATTTCCAGCTATTATAAACACTTGTGTTCAGTATGCTTCCCTCATCTACAAAACTCCTTATTGCCTCTCTTATATAATCGCCTGAAAGCACAAGATTAATTCCAAGATTTCGCGCAATATAACCAGAGATGCTCGTTTTACCAACCCCCGGAACACCACCAATTAATATAATCGGTACCTTATCGCTCATATTCTTACCCCCGTCATGGACTCTATATCCCTTGAATCGATCACATATGCAATTTTGGAAATACATTCAAGACTATTGAAATGAGTTCTTTCTGATTGGCTTGATATGCAGTCAGAAATAACTATTGGAACAAAACCATTATCGGCAGCTGCCATGCAATTAAGCATTATTTCAAGTTCTGTGTTAAATCCTGTAAATACTATATTCCTTTTATTTCCGAAATTTTCCATCTCTTCAGTGTTACTCGAATCAAAAACAGATATGGACATACTTTTTATCCACTTCCCTTCTGCTTTTTTAAAGCCCTTGTATTCAGCCAAAAGAGAGGCTTCTATTTCGTTAATTGAATGAGTTCGAAACATTATGCTTTTATTTTCAACGTATTCTTTAAATTCAGCGTCTTTGCCCCTGTAAAGTGCAGATGGTGTCGAAACATAAAAATTTTGAATCTTCATATCATTGAGAAATTTATTGAAGTATTTGTAGGCAGTTAAAAATTCCATTTTTGAAAAACAGGAAGTAAAATGCCTTTCATCGTTGTTTAAACATATATGAATGAAATCACCTGAAAGGAGAATTTTTTTAACCGAATCAATGAGCATCATTAACCAGATATGCACTTTATGATAAAAGAATGTTCTTACCTGTGAATTTACTTTTGTCATACATTACAAAATACGTAAAAGAATGTAATATCATGGAATTATAGGAATAAGTTTAGTTCGATTAATATACCACATAAGGATCAGGAGATGGAGCGGAGGTTGTCGAGCTAGGTTAAAGGCGATGGATTTAGGGTCCATTCCCGCAGGGGTTCGCCGGTTCGAATCCGGCCCTCCGCACTTTGAACGTTTGCATATTTGAACCACTCCCATAATCCTAATTTGAACCTTTAAAGAGTCTTTCTAGAATCTGCATATCAAACATTAAACGGAAGTAACTTAATTCCAATAAAAATGAATGGAAATTGCTTCGAATTCTTAAATTTTCAACTTCATTCCCCTTACCAAAAACATGAAAAAAATGAAACATATGAAAAGACAATAATGTTTATATAGAAGTTTATTTTTACTACCTGATAACTATGATGGGAGGACAACCAGTTTTCATATTAAAAGAAGGTTCAAAGAGAGAAACAGGAAAGGATGCTATGAAATCTAACATAGAGGCTGCAAAAGGAATCGCAGCAGCGGTAAGAACCAGTCTTGGACCAAGGGGAATGGACAAGATGCTTGTGGATTCCCTTGGTGATATTGTGATAACAAATGATGGTGTCACAATACTGAAGGAAATGGATGTTGAGCATCCAGCTGCTAAAATGATGGTAGAGGTCTCTAAGACACAGGATTCCATGGTTGGAGATGGAACAACGACAGCAGTGGTTATTGCTGGCGCACTTTTGCAGGAGGCGGAAGGGCTCATAAATCAGAATGTTCATCCAACCGTTATTGCGGACGGTTACAGAATGGCAGCCCAAAAGGCAAAAGAGATCCTGGATGAGTCCGGAATGAAAGTTTCAATAAATGATAAGGACATTATAATGAAAATGGCCTCTACATCTCTCAGTAGCAAATCCGCCTCGTCAAGCAAGGAAAAATTAGCGGAAATATCCTATGAAACAATAAAGGCTGTTGCAGAAAAGACAGAAAATGGATACAAAGTAGATATGGATAATGTCCAGATTGTAAAGAAACAGGGCGGAGAAATTGACGACACGACTCTGATTTATGGTATTATCGTTGACAAGGAAAAAGTGCATCCCGGAATGCCAGATGTTGTTAAGAACGCAAAAATAGCAGTTCTGAATGCAGCTTTGGAAATTAAGAAGCCAGAGTTCGATACCAATATAAGAATTGATGATCCGGGAATGATACAAAAATTCCTATCAGAGGAGGAAAACCTATTAAGAGAAATGGTAAAGAAAGTTAAAGATACCGGTGCAACTGTATTAATAACGCAGAAGGGCATCGATGACCTTGCTCAGCACTATCTCTCAAAGGAAGGAATTTATGCTGTGAGAAGGGTTAAGAAGAGTGACATAGAGAAACTTGCAAAGGCAACCGGTGCATCAATTGCATCATCCATTGATGAACTAAGTGCCTCTGACCTTGGAAAGGCAGAAAAAGTTGAACAGATAAAGATCGGAGACGATTACCTTACATTTGTTACAGGATGCAAAAATCCAAAGGCAGTATCACTCTTAGTAAGGGGCGGAACAGAGCATGTTGTTGACGAGATAGAGAGGTCAATTGTGGACTCAATCCATGTAGTTGCAGCGGCAATCGAGGATGGAAAATATGTTACCGGTGGAGGGTCATCTGCCGTTGAAATTGCGGTTAGGATGAGAGAATATGCAAACAAAGTCGGAGGAAGACAACAGCTGGCAATTGAAAAATTCGCCAATGCCCTAGAAGAGATTCCAAGGGCATTATCAGAGAATGCGGGAATTAATGCAATTGACGTGCTTATAAACCTCAGAAATGCCCATGCCTCGGGAAAGAAAAAATATGGAATAAATCTATTCACCGGAGAAATCGAGGATATGGAAAAGGCCGGGGTTATCGAACCGATCAGGGTTGGAAAACAGGCCATAGACGCCGCTACAGAAGCTGCTGTGATGATACTCAGGATAGATGATGTTATCGCAACAAAGGGCTCTAAGGGCAGTTCTCCTTCACCTGGAGCAGGTTCATCTGGCGACGATTGAACTTAAAAACTTTATTAATCTCCCTTTATTTTAGGTTCGAGTGTTTTCTGAAAAATCTCCAATAATTGTAATACAAACTGTCGTTTCATCATTTATCGGATATGTAGCACTTTTCTTCATTAATCGTTATGTAGGTCCGGTTTATTGGGGATATTTAAGTTATGCCATCGCCTTTGGAGGGTTATTTACACTAATAACAGATCTTGGTTTTTCAAGCGCAAATGTTAAATTTATTACGCAGGAGAATGAACGTACAAAGAACCTGTCAGCATTTCTTTTTATTAAGATAGTTCTTTCCATCCTTTTTGTATGTTTGACTGTCGGAGCTTTGTTATTCTGGGTTTATGTACTACACAAGGGATTTGAGAACCCCATTGAATTTTGGACGATAATTGGAATATTGCCCTATTATGCAATTTATAACTTAATTTCCGTCCCCAATTCCTTTTATCAGGCCAATATTGACTCTAAAAATATTGCAATCCCAAGATTGATTGAATCTGTGATTAGAAATGGTATATTTATTATGATTGGTGTTGTATATTTCTTCAATCTTGAAGGCAACATTGGTGTTGGAATATCAGTTATACTAGCACTAATTTATGGCCTTTCCTATTCTGTCTATCTGGCGGTAGCGATGAACAGAGGGAGACCTTGGCATTTTCAGAGACCAGACTTCAAAACTATAAGGAAGTATGCTGTCTTTGCAGCACCACTGGCATTCTCTTCAAGTATAGCCACAATAAATGGAAATATTGATAAGATAATAATACAATTTTTCTACGGTGCCCTTGCCACTGGTGCATTTTATACAGACCAGAGACTTTTAATCATTGTAACATCCTTAACAGGCTCCGTAAGCATATTCATTTTACCTCTCCTTTCTTCAAAAATAAAGCTGAGTAATTTGGAATTCGATGCCAGTGTTATTGAATATGAAAGGATTGTGTCCTTAATAACATTACCATTCGTTCTTATATTTTTTTGGTTATCGCCCTATATACTTAATATTTACAGTAAAGCTTATCTTGGATATTATGCAGCTCTCAGCGTTCTGGCAGTGGGTTCCTATATATCAGCTATACAATATCCCTTTCTTCAGGCTTTAATATCAAAGGATGGACAGAGTAAAATAGCAAAAATATCAACTATGGGCATAATCATTAACATTATATTAAATGTTATATTTATTCCGCCGTACCTCTTTGGGATAAAACTCCTTGGACTCAGTGATCTCGGAGCTGCACTGGGCTATACCATCTCATCGTTGGTTACCTATCTACTTTTTAAGCACATATACAGACTGCACAACAAAGAGTGGAAAGGATCAGTTCTACACAAACATATCATAATAATTGTTCCTGTTTCATTAATTCTGCTTCTTGGGGACATGTACATAAAGCCCTACCCATTTGTTTTACTCATGCCACTTATAGTTGTATCTTTACTGATGTATCTTGGAATCTCCATACTTATGAAGGAGATTACAATGGAACAGGTCATTACAATAATTAGAGGTGTGTTGGGTTTAAAACAATGATAATCACAAAGCAAATTATTTTATATTTCCAAGAGTTAGTAAGGAGAATACCCCAGTTAAAATATAACCTGAGGAGATCAGGTAGAAAGTAAAAGCCCTAATTGAAATAGAGCCAAAGAAAAGGATTGATGAGGGATAAAATAACCATAACAATGGTAAGGACCTGGACATTAGGGTTCCACACAGGATGAAAATCGCTGCTACAGTGCAAGTATTTTTGGATTCCATCTTTCCTACCTTGTAAATTCCATATACAAATATGGAAAAAAGAATTATAAATCCAAGATATAAATAATTTGTAACAGAAATTATGACTTCATTATTAAGGGTGAACGGGGAGGATGTTGATAAAAGGATTGAAAATGGGATTGTGATACTAATAAGGATGGCACTCAACAAAGCTGCATCGGATTCAGATGAAAATTGAAAACTTGATCCAGGTGAAAGGGATTGAAAATATTTCCACATGACTAAGGATGCAGGAATCAGTAGCATTTCCGAAAATAAGCTTATTGGCATTACATTAAGTGAATATAGGATCAGAGAAGCGGAAATGAGTTTGCCCCATTCAAGGATGATAGAAAGAAATGAGAGAAACGATGATAAAGAAAGCAAGATGGCGAATTCCGAAGGAATCTTTTTAATGTACTCTGAACCCTTAATGAAATTATACAGACATATGGGACAATGAGAGGCATCACCACGAAGGGTTGTCCCACACCTTGGGCATTCCTTTGTGTTAAATTCCGATTCCGTATGAATCCCCTTTTCTTAAATCCAATTCCAAACCTCACTGGAATATTTCATATAGGCATTAATCCTAAAGTTCGTGTCAGCATAATTTTTTCCAATTCTTGATAGAATTCTCATTTGTTCATCAGCCAAAACAGCCGGCATAATGATGACCGTTCTTGCAACTCCGTCAGCTTGTTTGGCCAGCACGGAAATTCTGCTCACGAAATTTTTATTGGATTCGATCCATAACTGATTGGCTATGGGAGATGTTCCTGAGATTAGGGATATGAGTGGGTTTTCTGATATGACTCTTCCTGGAATGTCTTTTACTCCCTTACCTCCGTAAAAAATGAGTTGGTATTTACCTTCTATGGACCTCTGAGGTTTCACCTCGGAATAGGTTTCCATATTGCTCGTGAATTTCCATTCATCAGGTAGATCCTGATCGTAGGATATTACCCAGAGAGGAAGAATTTCATTTAGCCAGTTTAGTTCTCTTATACCTCCATCACTTGGTCCTAGACTATCAATCCTTGATATGGAACTTTCTGATATCTTTGATATTATTCTGTTCATGTTTTTGAGATCAGAGTGATGAAAACGCATTCTTCCGCAAAGTCTGGAATTTTCGATATACATATAGCTGAATAAAAGAGAGGGAATATTGAGAAGATCTTCAGTAAGTAAAGCGCTCCCAGGGATTTCCTTAAGTTCAAGCCTTATTATCTGATAGGGCTCCTTAATTATTGATTTATAAATGCTCGAATTTATATCGAATTTTTCCTTTCCGTTTATTACAAGATATACGTCCATAAACATCTTTCCATCAACAATGTGTATATATACAGGGAGCTTTCCATAATCCCGCTCGATTAATGGCAGAAAACTGCTCTTAATTTCCGTTGAAATGGAAATAGCCATATCAAGTCTTTTATCTACTTCTGAATATAACAACCCATCCTCACCATTAGATAATTATAGTAGAAGTTATTAAATCCATGGAGGATTTCTAAAAACCCATTCCCTGAACAGATAAGGGAACAATAACATTTATTCATGGGATAGCCATGTTACTGTGTGAGTGACCTTTACGACACAGTTCTTAGGGAAAAGTACAGGCAATATTTTGTGAATGATCCACT
>NZ_JBLSDF010000001.1:0-83094 GCF_052315355.1 Cuniculiplasma thermophilum | reverse complement strand
TGCAATGAAGATCATTTATCTGAGGGCAGCAGAGATAAATGACAAATGGTCTATGAGATCATTGAGAGGATATTATAAATGCATTGATGAGATTAAGGAAATGTTCCAAAGGAGGTATCCTTTATAAATACACAACATTTTGGACACTATGTATAAAATGACTTATTATTTAATTATTTTTTTTCACGGTTACAAAGTTTATATTAATAATTCTACCTAGAACTCTAAAAAAATAGAAAGTTAAATGCGTTTTCATTGCGGTTTTATTTGACCAACTGCCAAATTCATATTGTGCAGTTTTTCATAACCGATCTGAATACTTCTTGTTCTTAAGCCACAGTCAGGATTTATTCTCAGCTGGCGGTCGTCATCCATAATTTCCCTTGCTGTGTTAATTCTGTCTGATATTAATTCAACACTCTCAACTGTGTCTATATGTACATCAGTTACTCCTAACCCAAGGAACTTTCTATTTGATCCAGTTTCACAGTATTCTTTGAACCTTTTTACATCTACATATCCTGGTCGTTTATCTAATCCCACTCCCAAATTAAGTGTATCTCTATTTGCAAACTCAAGATTATAGCCATCTATATTCAAGTCTGGCATTATCTTAAAAAGGTCTCCGTAATCCTTACTGTAACATACATGTATGGAGGTTTCAATGCCTTGAATTCCTTCAACAGCTCTATTGACAGAATCCAATACTATATTCATTTCAGATGGATGAGTTGTTGCCGCTGGTTCATCAATTTGTATCTCCATTTTTTCCTCATTCCTATATTTTTTCCATATGGATCTCAATTCATTTATCTCTTCATTAATGATCTCTCCAAAGGATATTGCAAGATCATAACGACTTGCATAATATTCGTTAAATGACCAATCCATCATAGTGTATGGGCCTGTTATTGGTATTTTGAGTTTTTCTTTTGTATTGTTTAATAAAAACTCAAGTTCATTTCCGTGCAGACTTTCCCTTCTTCTTATTGGGCCGGTTACGCTACCTTTTTTATAGTATCTATTATCAAATGATCTAACCATTCCGTAGAACTCTAGATTCTGTACTCTTGTAGCGAAATGCTCATACATTTCCCACCTGAACATTTCACCAGCAACACCCACATTTTCCAAACCTGAATTTTCGAATATTTTTAATGTTTCCAGAGTTGCCCTGGATGCTCTTTCAAAAAATTCCGAAGATTCACCTAATTTATGGAAATTTTTGCTTAAATAATCAGGTTTTCTAAAACTTCCAATTTCCTGTGTAATTAAATTAAGTTCACCCATTATCATTCACCGATCCTTCTTAATATTTGCACCTTCTTTTCAGCAATCTTATTTGGAAGGAAATCCAAATAATCATTTGTTCCAACTATTATACGATCTAAATTCAGTTCCTCAATAGATTTTTTTATCTTTTCTTCGTTCTCCAGTCTGGTATTATGAGCATCGATAAGTTTGACACCAGGTATATGGGAATACTTACTGGAAATCTCAACTTGTTTTCTGTCCATATCTGTAATGATCGATTTGAATTTTTCATTCTCAATTGAGAAGTTTGTTTCCTTTATTTGTCCTGAAGTAAAGAGGTATATTCTTCTTAGGTCGATGAACCTTCTTATTAAGCTTGAATAACCTTCTGTCAAGGGGACCCTCTCCATTAAAAAAATATCCGTACTTCTGTCATAAAATCCAAATAAGGATGAGTAGAACTTCGTTATATTTTCCAGGAAAACTTCATCATTTGTGGAATTTTGTATTTTTGAGAATCTTAACAATGTTAGAGGTCCAGGGGCAAAGAGCAAGGATTTTTTCGAACCCTTATAAACAGGCAATGGTAAACTATCCCTTATTTCGTGAAAACTTAAAGGAGATATCCCAATTTCATATTGGCCATCGAATTCGGGAATTCTGTAAAATGTATTAGTCTCTTCAAATCTAGTTAATGGGCCTAAATTGACTCCTTTCATAAGTGAAACTATGGGTCTGAATATATCATACCAGTTGTACAATGGTTCAGTATGCTTTATTCCTTCTGCCAGGAGATCAAACTCCTCCGTCTTCCTAACTATATTATTTTCAAGTTCTGTGGAATTTATGAGTCCCCTTTCCCATCTACCTATAAGCACTCTCAATTCTTCTGGTTTGGGAAATATCCCTCCAATTAAACCTTCAATCTTTGTCAATTAAACACTCTCCAGGATTTCCTTTGCAATTTTATAATCTCCCATCGGCATCACATGAATACCCATTACACTTCCCTTAATCTCGTCATACGTATTCAAGAACATACGTCTCGATGTACTTGCTATATCGTCTGATTCCCTTAGTTTTTCAATTTCTGCTTTACTCATATTTACACCTATTTTTTTTAGAAAAGTAATTGTGCCCTTTCTTGTAATCGGTATGAAACCAGGAATAATTTTTAATTTATTCCTTGCAATAATCTCTGGGTTAAGATGTTCAGTTGAATATATGGGCTGTGTTATAAAAAAATCTGCCCCTGCATCAGCTTTTTTCAAGGATATGGAAACTTCTTGATCTCTATACGGGTTATAAGCTGAACCAATGTTTATTGAAATCTTCTCAGCATACTGTTCATTTTGAATTCTCCTGATCTCTCTCATTATTCCAAGGGCATCAATCTCCCTGACCTCAAGTTTGCTGAATTTTGGATCTACTGGATCACCACCGATTACGAAGAAATTCCTTATTTCGTTTTTTATTGCACTGACTATTTGAGAAATAATATATACCCTGTTTTTGTCTCTTGAGGTTATATGTGGAACAGCTATTGCCCCAATTTTCATGGATACTATCTTTGTTGTAAGAAAAGGATCAACTCCAGGCCTTCCACCAGGATTTTCAGGCGCTGTAATTACATTTGCAGCTCCATCGAGATTCCTGGCTGCAATATCTAGATCCTGATTGTTAAGGTTTTTTTCAGGCAGAATCTCAACAGATTTTACTATCTTCAGTTCAGTTATCACTTTTTCTCCCATTACTCTGTTTGGATGGGGATTATCATTAAATAATTTCTTTTATAAAATATTACTAAAGGTAATTATAGGTGTTATTCGCAATCCCAATGATCTAAATCTTTTAAGGCAAGTAAGGAAAGAAGTTGTTTACAATGTAAATCTTCTGAAAGCCAAAAATTAGGTTGGACGGTTTCTTATAATTTTACTAAAACTTAATCATGGGTTTATTAATACCGTGAAAATTATTTAATAAGTTTCATGTAAGGGGTTATGAACTTTAACGAAGAAATTCTTAACGAACTAAGAAAAAATGTTAGGGAATTTGTAACCAGAGAGATTGAACCCATATCTCTGAAAATTGATCAGGATGATTACTTCCCACTTGACGTTTTCAAAAAAATGGGAAAAATGGGCTATCTTGGAATTACAGTTCCAGAAGAATATGGTGGTTCCGCCTTTGGGTATGTTGGACAGGCCATCATAGAAGAGGAAATAGGGTATTCTTCCCCATCATTGGCTCTTTCCTATGGAGCACACAGCAATCTTACCTTGGATAATCTCTTCAGAAACGCAAACTCAGCCCAGAGAGAGAAGTATATACCCGACCTTTGCACAGGTCAAAAAATAGGTTCACTGGGATTAACTGAGCCATCATCAGGTTCAGATGCACTGGCTATGAAAACAAGGGCCACCCGATCTGGAGACCATTATATTCTGAACGGATCAAAAACTTACATCACTAATGCTCCGTACTCCGATATATTTCTTGTTTATGCTAGGACGGGAAATGATTTTACTGCATTTATCGTGGAGAGTAGTGACGAAGGCTTTACCAGGGGTAAAAAGTTCAATAAGATGGGCATGAGAGGTTCTCCCACTGGGGAGATATTTTTTGATAATATTAAATTAAAAAAGGATAGAATTTTAGGAGGAGAAAATTCAGGCAAAGATATAATTCTTAGTGGACTAAACTCTGAGCGGGCAATTCTTTCATTCATATTTGTTGGCCTGGCAAGAAGAGCTCTGGAAGAGGCGACACGATATTCAATTGAAAGGAAGCAGTTTGGTAAATCTCTATACGAGTTTGAGATGATACAGGACAAACTGGCAATGATGTATACGGAATATCGAGCGTCCAAATTGCTTGCATATGATGCACTCTCTTCCGTTGAAAATAACAACATGGATCTAAAAAGTGCGGCATCATCAATTCTCTATTCAGCAATAGTCGCAGAAAGGATCAGTCGAGAAGCCATACAGATAATGGGAGGAAATGGATATATGAAGGACACAGGTGTTGAAAGACTACTTAGAGATGCTATACTGGGGCAGATAGGAGCTGGAACAACAGAAATAAGGAAAAAACTTATTGCCAACTCACTGATAAAGGATTTCCAAAAGGGTAGAGGAATAGAATAAGGGATGAAATGTATTAAGTGTGGGAAGCACGAAGCGGTGGAAAAGGGATTATGTGAATCCTGTCTTTGGGATTCTTTAAATATAGAAGCACCCGGTTCAATAATTGAAAAGACCTGTCCGAAGTGTGGAGCTTACTTCGTTGGAAAGGGATGGGTTTACAAGGATGGGCAAGGGAAGTGGGAGAAAAAAGTGATTGAAAATTTCACAGTGAATGAGCCGTTTAAGATAGTGAAGGGAGAAATAATTGGAAAGAACAAATTGGAAAATTCCGTTACAATTAAAATAGAGGTTGAACGAAATCCCAATGATATAAGAGATGAAACTTTTCAAATTCCATTCATCAAGGAGAGTATAAGCTGTCCCACATGTAATAAGGTAACAGGTTCATATTATGAGGCAAAAGTTCAGATAAGGGGAGTGACAGGCAACATAACAGGCGAAATGGAGCGGTTAGCAAAAATTCTGGTTTCCATGGTCGAAAGAAACCATAAAGATGATCCTGAATCCTTTATTTCTAAGATAGAGTATGTAAAAGATGGATTTGACGTATATCTTGGAAAAAGAAAGGATGGAGATACATTTGCAAAGGATATGAAGACTAGGGAAATTTGTGACATCATAGTATCCAAAACACTGGCAGGAGTAAGGGATGGAAAGCAATTTTTTAGATTTACTTACCTGATTCGCGTTCTTGACTTTGAACCGGGTGCGGTCATTTATATCAATGGAAAAAGATATCTCTATCAGGGAAAAAGCTCTTATGGCATATATGTAAACGACCTTGATAATGGAAAAGAGATTCAAATAAATAAGAAAACTGTCAATTTTGAAAAAACACTTATCACAGGGGAATTTGCAACCAGGAGAACTTTCATGGTTATAAGTCGTGAAAAGGAGGAGTGTACGCTTATGGATAAGGAAAATTTTACTCAAATTACCATTAAGGGTGAATGTAAGGATAACGAAATCTCAATTTTTGTATTGGGTGATGAATTTTATAGAGTTAGGGGTGAATAGATGTTCGTAAGAAAAGAATGGGAGAAACTAAGAAGTGTGATAATCCATAGACCTGGAATAGAGATAGACTATGCAATGCTTGCACCAAGGGCATTTCTATTTGAAAGACCTTTTAACAAACAAAGGGCAATTTCTGAACATGTTGAATTAGAACAGAAACTAAGGGAAAACGGAGTAAAGGTTACCTTACTTAGGGAGATGTTCAATTCAAGGGCAAAGTCAGATACACAATTCAGGGATGCAATGGAGAAAAAGGTAATGGAAAGGGTGGTATTTTACGGCGATATTGATGATTCCAAACGATTAATGGAAGAGTTCTCAAAGAATATAGGTTATCTGGATGCAGATACCCTGTTCAACCTTATGATTCTTGAACCAGCAATAGATGTTAGAATGGACGAATCAAATAATATGCAGTACCCTAAGATTTTTTCAAATATTCCATTGGCAAATCTTTACTTTATGAGAGATCAGCAGGCAACTGGAGCCAACGGTATAGTATCTGGCAGAATGAGACTCCCTCAAAGGAGATCTGAACCCTCAATTACAGGTTTTATAATGGAAAACGTAATTGGAAAGAATCACGTAAAGAAGATTGGCGAGGAATCTTTTTTTGAGGGTGGGGATTACATACCATGTGGGGATTTTGGTCTAATAGGCACAGGTCCAAGGACGGACCTGAATGGTGCAATGGATGCGTTGAATTCAGGGATGTTTTCCCATGACGAAGTTTTGATTTTGGAAAATCCAAAGTATGACTTCATGGTTGATGATCTTTTGAACAACATGCATCTTGATACATATTTTAATATTCCGTCAGGCGAAGTAGCCATATGTTCCGCCAGACTTGCTAAAAAGGCAAAGGGACAGGTATATGAAAAAAATGGGGAGGGATATACACCCGGCAGGAAAATCAATCTTTACGACTACATGGTAGAAAAGGGTTTCAACATACTTGATCTCAGTATAGTGGAACAGCTTTCATATTCCTCAAATTTTCTTACAATCTCCGATGGAAAGATCCTTTGTGTAGATTCATCAAAAGTATTCAGGAGACTTCTAAAGAACAACATACTTAACGAAGATATTGCAAGGAAATCATCATTTGAACTACCAGATCCAGAAGATGAGATGTTTCCAATCCCAAAGAAGATGGCAGAATTTGGCATAGATTATATTACAATTGATCTAGAGGAGCTTACTGGAGGTTATGGCGGAGCCCACTGTATGACCATGGCAATGGAACGCTCTTAATTTTAGCCTCATCCCTATTTTTGTATCCATATTTTATACTATGAATTTCACTAAAGAATTTATTTTCTCAACAGATAAGGGCCATAGAAAGCCCTTCAATCATTGATGGTCAAATGAAAAGTTTAATTAAAAAAATATGATATGGTCAATATGTCTGTGAACTATAAAATATACATTTTAATTACACTAGCAGGTCTTTTGCCAGCAATCTGGGGTTTTCTGATGGTAATAGTTCCACTTTAAGATGATAATATGAATTTTGAAAATCCCTTTTTTAAACAGGTAATGGATTTAGAAAATCAGGTAAAATTGAAAGACAAGTTCAAATTAGAATCTCACTCATCAGTCACAATTGCGGGGATGGGTGGATCTGGTGTATCAGGAAGAATATTTTCGGCTCTTTATCAAAAGGAGATAGTTAATATTGTTGATGGCTACAACTTACCTGAGTTTGTCAATAAAGATACCTTTTTTATTGCAGTGAGTTACAGTGGCAATACGGAGGAAACAATCTCTGTTGTAAACCAGGCAAGGGAGAGGGGAATAAAAGTACATGCAATTACCTCCGGTGGAAAACTTTCACAAATAAGTGACGATGTCATTATTATTCCAAAGGGTCTCCAGCCGAGGGAATCCCTTGGGTATTTGCTCATGCCTCTTTTGAACACCTTCATGAGCAAGATGGTGTACCAGTCGGATCTTGGAGATGCCATAAATAAGGCAAGATCAAAGTCAAAGGAGATAGAAAAACTGGCTCAGAAAATCGTGGATTCAGATAAAATACCCTATATCATATCATGGGAGCCATTCACTGCATTGAGCTATAGATTTAAAACGCAGTTTAATGAAAATTCCAAAATGTTTGCTTTGAATCATATTTTATCGGAGCAAAATCACAATGAATTGGTTCCAATGGCTCTAAATGAAAATATGAGGAATAGGTTTTTTTATTTATGTATAGAAGGGGACCCGGATTCAAGAAATGCCCGGAGAATGGATATGGTTGAATCGATTTCCAAAGTTTCATTTTCAAGAATTTCATCTGAAGGCAAAACAACACTCGAGAAGCTTTTTTATCTTATCCATTACATAGATATCCTGACTGTTCAGGTTGCAATATTAAGAAATTACGATCCGGAGGATGTAAAAGTGCTGGAAAATCTGAAGGGGGACCTCTCTAAGATTTAACGATTTCTGAGTTCCCCGTTGGTAATATTTGCATTATTTCGTCAATTTCAAAATCCAGTTTTTCCGCAATTTCCCTGGCAATTCTATCCTTTTTTCTGCTTCCAGGGACAATTTTTATGCTATTTTCATCCTTTTTATAAGGTGAGATCATTGGAATTCTTATTTCCTTGTATTCTATTGGAGTGATATACAGTTCAAGTGGGAGCTGGAATAAGTAAGTTCTTTTCCCTCTCACTATCCATGATCCTTTCCTCACATATTGTCCTGATTCTGGTGTCTTGCTTACCTGTTGTGGAGATACCCAATAGGCAGATCCTGACGCCAGGCCATTCTGCCATGCTCTTGAGAAGGACACGGCAAAAATGGCTGCTTCCCTTATGTCCTCCTCATCAATTGGTTTATCACTCTCACCTTTCCTGATAACGGTGCTTGGGGCTCCGTACATATCTGCATGGACATATATGTCATCTTCTTCCAGGTATTTTTTCACCACCTTTTCATTGGTGTCAGTATTTTTACCAGAAAGTACAAGTTTTTCATTTTTTGTAAAAAACCAGTGGTATGTTTCAAACCAGAACTTTTGTCTGGTTTTTCTTTTCATTTCCTGTTCCTTTACAATATTGCCAAGTGAATTCTCCATCGCGATTTTAGCCCCATTTATCTTCTCTTTGAATTCTTTTGACTGGTTGAAAAGCCTTTCCATGTTTTCGCCTGGGGTCTTTTCGTATTCTATCTCTATGGTCAGGTCTCCATATTTTATGGTGGCAATCCTGTTGGCCAGATCTTTTTTTAATACTTCTAACTTTAAGTCTCCAAGATTCAAAAGGTCACCGGAATTGGCACTTCCCTTAAGTAGATTTATTGTTTTGGCAATTCCCTGGAAGTGAGCAGCAATAAAATTCCCAGCTTCCTTATATTCTTCAACTTTTTTCTCATACTCTTTGATCGCCCTTTCCTGGTTCTCAACAATTCTTTTTATCTTCTCATTAACAGGATTCAGTTCATTTTCCCTTTGCATTATCCTCATCAAGGCTTCATTGAATGTTTCAGTAGTCTCATATTCTTCATTTAACCTTGATCTCATTAAAATTGGAGATGCAGTTTGATCCTTGTAAATATAGCCCTTGTTCTCTTTTGCCTCCTTTAAAACCATCCGGGTTGTGTTCATCAATTTCTCAATGAGACTGGGATTTACCTCTGGCTTTGAATCCTTATCTATTTCGCTGCGAAAAAGCACCTCCTCGGATAGGTCGCCACCAAAATTCATTCTTGTGGCTAATGTTTGAACAATAGATGCTTTACTTTTTTCAATTATTTCCTTTATTTGCGAATATTCAAGATTTAATGGATCAGATAATGTGGGTGGTATATACTTTTCTCCTTTCAGTATCTTCCTATTCTTCCATTCTCTCGGGAATAGGGCATAATCAATTACATCATCCTGCAGCACTATAAGATTCCCATCCCTAAACAGTTCTATAACGAGGGAAGATCCTCCATAAGTGTCAATTCTTATTACTCTGTCAAAATTTATCTGAGTTATATTACTGATTTTCCGATCCATGAATATCTTACGAAGGTACATAGCTGTCTGGCCAGCATCCTGTCCCCTTGTGGAATCCATGAAGCATACTCCCCTTTTGACATCAATATATAGAGGAACTGTTTTCAATGTACTACTGTGTATTTGAAATATGAATTTTTTCTGGCCGATCTCATATACTTTCTTAAAGAATGCATCTTTAATATTTTCCCTGTTTATTTCAATAAATGCATATATATCCAGGGAGCTTTCCTTATCTTTCATTTTAACTCAAAGGATAATGACATTTTTTGCTTTAATCTTGTGCAGCAGAAATGGGCTCCATCCCATAATTAAGAAAAATCATTATATTTATAAATGAATGTAACATACTGTTTTACTTTGTATCTCGAGGTATATAGGTGATTCTGATTGTACGCAATTATTGAAGATGATTATTTGGCAAGGGTTCCCCCCACTATGTTAGGTGAAGATTATGAAAGAGCAGTTGAGGAGGTAACTCGCAAGGAACTTCAAGGTTCAATCGTTGATTATGTTCCAGATAATAATTCCAGAGTTGATATGCAAAAATGTTATATTGTGACTATATTGGAAATTACAAAGAACGGTGATGGTATAATAGTTCACGGGGATGGAGGAGTTTACCAAAATATAACTTACAAGGCGCTTGCGTTCATCCCAAAAATGAATGAGATAGTTGAAGCTGTGGTTGTTTCTGTAGTTCCAAAAATTGGGGCATTTTTACGTTTCGGTCCTTTTGAAGGTCTATTGCACGTGGGTCAGATAATGGACGACAGAATAGAAATTGATGAAGGGAATAAGAGATTAATTGGAAAGGATACAAACCGCGAAATAAGAGCAGGGGATAAGCTCAGGGTGAGGGTTGTTATGTTAAATATATCTTCTTCCTCGCCAAACGACAGGAGGATAGGATTTACAATGAAGCAACCGGGCCTTGGTAAACTGCAATGGTTAAAAAACGATCCATCTGAAGGAGTTAAACCTGATATAACGGGAGAATCCAAACCAAAGAAAAGTGCTAGGAAGAGAGAAAGGACAAAGCATCAGGAAGGCGACAGCAATCTGGTATCCGACTCACCAATTCCAGAAGAGGATGCTGAAGAAGAGAGTCTGGGTGAAGAGGAGGATCTAGGTGAGGAGCTATGACAGTCAAATCAACAAAGAAAAAATATATGGCATGCAAGATCTGCAAGAGGATCTATCTTGATGCACCGTGCCCTGATCACGGAGATTCTCACATGACAGATGACTGGTATGGTTTTTTGATAATAGTTGATCCCAGACACTCGCAGATTGCCAATAGAGCAGGAATTACAGAAGAAGGCACCTATGCAATTAAGGTTAGACAGTGATTATTTAATAAACGATGAGACCAAAGGTCTCATACAGTCCAATAACGGAGAAATTATAAATCCAGAATCTTTAATAAGTTCTGACTCCAGTAAACTGTTCGCTGTTGGTGACTATACGTGCAAAGTTTTAGACGATTTGGGGATCATTCCCAAGATAAGGGTATATGATCTGAAAACTCAAAGAGGAAAGGAAGTTTTCAGGGAAAGATCTAATTCAATAAAGATAAGAAATGATCAGGGTGTTGTATCCTCCGATTTAATAGAAGAGATAAAAAAGGGGATCGAAGGAGTATCTGCAGTAAATATTCAAGTTGAAGGCGAAGAAGACTTAGCTGTGTTACCAATAATTTTTTATGCCCCAATTAACTCACTGGTAGTTTACGGTATCCCGGGTCGTGGGATGGCAGTAATTAAGGTTGACCAAAATAGCAAGAAATTGGTTGAAAAAATATTCAGCAGGATGGATGTGAAGAAGCATGAACTTTAAAGTAGTAGAATCAAAGGAGAACAAAATACTCAGGCGAAAGGAAATTAAATACACTCTAGAGTATGAAAACAGCCCTACCCCTTCAAGGGAGGTTATAAAGGAGATAATAGCGAGAAACACCAACAGTAATAAGGATCTTGTCATAGTTGACAGAAACATTCAGAAAACCGGTCTTCACTTGCTTGAGGGTTACAGCAAAATTTACTCAAAGAAAGAGGATGCCATGTTGTACGAGCCTGACTATGAGCTTTTCAGGAATGGACTAAAGGTAAAGGAGGAGAAGAAGTAATGCAGAAAAGAGAGTTTTACAAGATTGAAAATAACAAACTTGTCAGGCAGAAGAGAAACTGTCCAAGGTGCGGAGTAGGAGTATACCTTGCTGAGCACGAAGACAGATTTACCTGTGGAAAATGCGGATACACAGAATTTAAAAGAAAGAAGTAATTTTTACCATAAAACGCTGGTGTCTGATAAAAAGATATTCTTCTTTTTTAACTTACAAGTGAACGAATTTGTTTTAACTGTGGAAAAGAAAGAGTGCTAATTATTCTGTCATAGTTTTTCCAGAAAGTAAATAAAATAAGAAACAAATATTTGCTATCCAAAAATTAAGTTATATTAAATAAAGGCCTAGAGTTCTACTATCTTTTTTGTTGTTTCTCCAGCGCTCTTTTCAATCTCCTTGTACTTCTGGTTATGATATATTTTTTCATCATCCCCTTTGGGTTCAATCCTGAGAAGGTTCAGTAGATGAGTAAGCTCTGAATCTAGTATTAGGGAATATGTTCTAAGGTGCTCCTCCTTTGATGGATCAATGCTTCTCCTCTTAGCCGATATAAAGCAGTCAAAATGAACAGCACCCATCTTTGTAAAGGTAAACTTTTCGCCGGTTCTTACCTCCTTTTTACATTCGTAGCAGTTAAATTGCGCCATGGGGACTTATTATGTACTAATACTAAATCTTTGTCAGAAATTACTTTGGTTAAAAAGTGCACTATTTATTAAGGCGATTTAATTATTCCCATATGGAGCGCAGAGGTGTATCATATTTACCTCTTCATTACGGAAAACCTCCAGAAAATCTGTACAGGAAGATGATAATCCTTATAGGGGAAATATGTACACTTATCAGTCAGATATACTCACCCAAGGAACTGGTTAAAAGATTTTCCGATCCAATATGGTTTCAGTCCTTAAGTTTAGTTACGGGTTTTGACTGGAACTCAAGCGGCACGACCACTACGACTATTCACGCACTGAAAGAATATACGGAAACGAAAGATTCAGATTTTTTTGTGTCAGGTGGTAAGGGAAAGAGCATGAAACTTAAATCAAAGGAGATAAGAGAACGATCACAAATTATGAATTCAGATTCAATTGCCCAGAATCTGATTAAAGAAACTGATTATATTGCCAGAATTGATAGTAACTTATTGCAGGATGGCTACGATCTCTATATTCACAGCGTTATTTCAGACTATAAGGGAAATTACAGCGTTATTCAACAGGGTTTAAATTCTGATCAAAGAATGGCAAGACGCTATCACTGGAGTAATCTGGAAAAGATGGAACCATTGGAGGAGCAAAGAAATGGTATTAGTTCTCAGGCCATGGGTGAAAAAAGCCTTGATCTTACATCATCCTTAAACAGACGAATAAGGGAAAATATGCTTAGGGTGATAAGGGAAAAACCAAATATTGTAAGAGATAACCAATATACTCTCGACAATTTCTCAGGTTCCCCAGTTTTGAATTTGAGTATGAAGGTTCCATTTGACAAGTTAAGAGAAATATATGAATATGAGCCATCCAGTGTCATGGATCTTATATCGTTCCCAGGTGTGGGTAAGAGCACTGTCAGGGCCATAGCATATATTTCAGAAGTGATAACCGGGGAAAAAATAAGCATGGAAGATCCAATAAGATATTCATATGCCCTTGGAGGAAAAGATGGAATTCCAAAACCAGTAGACCACAGGGACTATGATATGGTTATAGAGTTTTTTAAAGAGGTTTTAAGGACCTATGGAATGAACAGGACTCTTATGGAAGAAAAAATAATGAAACTTTCAAGATTTTCCTCAGACCAGACAGAACTCACAATAAGGCGTAATTAAAAAGGGAAGGATACAATATATAGAAAACTCTGACAAACCTTTTATACCGTTTAAAACTGAAGCAAGGATTAACACGGAAAATAAGGAAAGTGTGAAAAAGGGAATAGAATATGAACTTCCATTTCTGGATGATCTCATTGTAAAGTGGTTTAATCAAAAGTATACTTCATTAACTGTTCCCCAGAGAATGGTTATTCCTCTCGTGCACGAAGGAAAAAATGTTCTTGTATCTAGTCCGACAGGAACTGGGAAAACACTGACAGGATTCCTGGCTATTATTAACGAATTGTTTCTGAAGGCCAGAGCCAATAAACTGGAGGATGAGATATTTTGTGTTTACATATCTCCCTTGAAAGCCCTGGCAAATGACATAAACAAAAATCTAAACTCACCTCTGGATGAAATTTATCAGATAGCAAGAGAAAATGGATTGGATTTACCCCCCATAAGGGTTTCTGTTAGGAGTGGTGATACAAGCCAGAATGAGAGACAGAAGATGCTGAGAAAGCCACCTCACATCCTAATAACAACTCCCGAATCATTTTCCCTGGCCCTGACCGCTCCAAAGTTTAAGGAAAAATTCAAGACTGTAAAGTATGTAATTATTGATGAAATTCATGAAATTTCATCATCAAAGAGGGGTACTCTTCTTTCACTCAATATGGAACGCCTTGAGGAGGTAGTTCCCGGATATGTAAGGATAGGACTCTCGGCCACCCAGGCCCCTCTTTCCACAATTGCGCAGTTTTTATGCGGTTTTAAAGATGGAAAGCCAAGACCATGCGAGATAGTGGATGTTGATATCAAAAGAGGACTGGATCTTGAAACTCTCACTCCTGTGAAGGATCTTACAAGTGCCGGGTTTGAAGTTGCAAACGAAAGAATGTATGATATTTTGGCAAAGCTCGTTGAAGAACATAAAACCACGCTCATATTTACAAACACAAGAAGTGCAACTGAACATGTTGCAATAAGACTTAAGGCCAGAGGCATAGAAAGTCTGGAAGCACATCACTCATCACTGGGCAAAGAGACAAGAATAAGTGTAGAAGAAAAATTAAAGAAAGGTGAATTGAGGTGTGTAATATCATCCACTTCTCTGGAACTTGGAATAGATATAGGAAGTATTGACCTTGTGGTCCAGATTGGAAGTCCAAAATCCGTCTCCAAGGGTTTGCAGAGAATAGGAAGGGCTGGACATTCGATTAATGAACTCACAAAGGGCAGGTTCGTAGTCTTTAATCTTGACGATCTGGTGGAATGCTCGGTCCTGACAAGGGCGGCATACGAAAGAAATATCGATAGAGTCAGCATACCCGAGGGCGCACTTGACGTTCTTTCGCAGGCAATAGTCGGCATGACTCTTGAAAAAACATGGAACACAGATGAATGCTACAACCTTATACGAAGATCATTTCCGTACAGGAATCTCTCAAGGGAAGAATATATGTCAGTAATATTTTACCTTGCAGGAAAACTGGAAAATAACAGTGTTTATTCTAAAATATGGTACGACGAGAAGGAGAACACAATAGGGAAGAAAAAGAGCACAAGAATGATCTATTTCATGAATGTGGGGACAATACCTGATGATTCTGATTATAAGGTAATAGATATAAACGGAAGAAACCTGGGGCAATTGAGTGATAAATTTGTGGAAAGAATGGTTCCAGGGGATATCTTTGTTCTGGGAGCAAGAACATATTCCTTTATAAAGACCAGAGGAAATAGAGTAATAGTAAGGGATGCGACCGGGCTCAAGCCGACTATCCCCTCATGGACAGGGGAGATGCTTCCAAGGTCC
The DNA here is from genome assembly GCF_052315355.1 of Cuniculiplasma thermophilum. Taxonomy (NCBI): domain Archaea; kingdom Methanobacteriati; phylum Thermoplasmatota; class Thermoplasmata; order Thermoplasmatales; family Cuniculiplasmataceae; genus Cuniculiplasma; species Cuniculiplasma thermophilum. The sequence continues at coordinate 67,908 of NZ_JBLSDF010000001.1, read as the reverse complement.
TATGATCTTGGCAAAATGATCGGTCAGTTTCGGGCAAGTATTTCAAAGGATCTGGAGGACAGGGATAGGGAAGAAATAGAGAAATGGCTTATTGAAAACTACCACATAGACAAAAATGGTGCCAGAAGTATAATATCTTACGTGAAGGCGCAAAAAAATTTTGGCATTCCAACCGATGATCATCTATTGTTGGAGGGATACATAGACGATAACCTGTACAGTGCAATTTTTCTCATTCCCCTCGGAAGAAGAGTTAATGATGCACTTTCAAGGGCCTATGCACAGGCAATATCAAATCAATACGAGATAAACACAAGAGTTAGTGTAACAGATGACGGCTTTATGCTAACCTTTGAAAGAAAGATCGATCTAAAAGATCTTGTGAAATTGATAAATGGGTCAAATTTCGTAGAATATGTGAAAAAGTCCATATTCAATACAACCGTATTTAAGGAAAGATTCAGACAATGTGCCACACGTTCCCTCATGGTATTAAGGAGATATAAGGGACACGAGGTCTCTGTGGTTATGCAGCAGCTTCGAAGTGATAAGGTTTTGAAGGCTCTTGAACATATTCCAAATTTTCCTGTAATTACAGAAACTTACAGGGAAATAATGAATGATATGATGGATGTCCCATCTGCTCTTGAGTATGTGAAATCTGTAATAGATCGAAATTCCGTAAAAATAAGAGATTACAGCAATGAAACATGCCCATTTTCACTGTCTCTTGTGCTTTCAGGTGTTTCTGATGTTGTATTAATGGAGGATAGAGCCAAACTTTTAAGGGAACTTCAAAGCAGAATAGTCGATAAAACATACGGTTCAGAATTCACCGATTTTAAAATAAGGGAACCATCAAAGGTCGATGCATTCTACGCTGCCAAGGTTGAGCGAATAAAAAATGAAGGGGACCTGATGTCATTATTTGAACATTTCCCATTTGCAGATATTACAAGATCCAGATTCAATTCGCCATTCCCATATGCAGATATAGATGTAACTGAAATGTGCAGGAATTTAGCCAACAAGGGATCAATAGTAAGTGTCTACATGAGAGGGATTTACTGGATTCTGCCGGAAAGAGAATTCCTGTTCAAGTCTCTTTTCAAAAGGAAAAGGGAAATGTCATCGGAAGATCAAAAGGTTCTGAACGCATGCAATATGAAGACCATGGGTGAAATTGTAAAAGAAACCGATCTACCGGAAGACACAGTCAAAAATTCACTTCTCAATTTGGAATCAATGTATCTTGTGCATAGAAGGTTCCGTGGGGATAAGATTATTTATTACAAGGCAGATGAGCCAAAGCAGTCTTCCTACAGTGCTGAAAATCTTGTTTATGATACATTGAAATCCATGGGTCCAATGACATTTGATGAATTATCCATAAAACTTCCAATGGAGAGGGAAATACTGGAAGAATCAGTTTCCAATCTGAAAAATGACGGGATGATTCTGGAAGATTATATAACTCCCGTTTTTGCAAAGCAGTATATAATAAAGGGAGACCTGGAAGCAATAATGGGCATGGAAAGCGTGGAACCATCAGAGATCAGGCTTGGAAGATTTATGAGGAGGTTTTCTTCTCCTGAGGAATATTTCAATTCCATTGGATTTTACACCAATCGAGATTCCATGTTATTGAGAATGAGGGAATCCGGGGAGTGGAAGGACCCAGAAGAGGTAATAAGGGGGAGGTTTTTCAGGCATCGACCAACCGCTATGAACAGAAATATGGCTATGTGTCTTCAAAAATTAAGGCAGGAGGAACTGAATGAACAGGAGAAACAGGTTCTGGACTTCCTAAAGTATGGTAGAGCAACATTGGAGGCAATATCCCGTGGAACATCAATACTCCTGAGGGAATTAAAACAGGTCATAAAGTCCCTTGAATTCAGGGTTCTTATTGATTTCAATGGAAATACATATGGAAAATTAGGAGATTCAAAGATGGATAGAAATGAGGCAATGAAAACACTCCTATCTTTTACGGGACCTGCCACGCAGAATGAAATAATGAGAAACTTCTGGTTCAATATAAAGAAGGAAGATCTGGTGGGAATAACCAGTATGAGAGGTAAGAGCGGAATATACTACGGTGAAATGCAAAAGGACAAGATGGAAGATATAATCCTCCCTGTTTCAGATCCTGTCATAATTTTTATGGGGAAACTCGTTACAGAAAATAGCGGTTTTACGCACGCTTTTTACAGTAAGGGCAAGATGATTACCATCATGAATCTTACCATAATGCCGGAGGCATTATGGATAGACCAGATTGAATTCGAAGAACCTGAGGGTCAGGATAAATTTTGCCAATACCTTGAGATGCAATACATTTCGAAGGGAATGAGTGTAATGGTTACAGATCCTATGGAAAAGGTGAGAAATGGATTTGTAGAACACGGGTACAGGGAATCCAATGGCATTCTAATGAAAGGCTCTGAGAATTTTAATGCACTCTATATGGATTCCCTTTTCAAATATTCCATAAGACATTATGGGCGCTCATTGGTGAAGTCCGGAAGGGCGATAGAAAATATACACAGTGCCTATCTTGGGATAAGGGATAATAGCGAAGCAACAGTATGGGGCATACGTGCTGTTGATATTGAAAGTTATTTTTCTTCTGAAATTATTTTTTCCTTTAATGGACCCCTTGGAATAACTTCAAAGGGAACAATGGAAACCATTTCCTTATACAGGACACTGAGAAAGGTAAATTTGAATGATACTGATCATAAGGTTCTGAAATTCATAATGGAATATCCTGCCAGTGAGGATGAAATTATTGGAAATCTGTCGATTCAATATGATAACGTGAGGGAATCCATTCAAAAACTATGGGAAGGTGCCGTTATTTGCAAGGATGTGAGGTCCAAATACAGGTTTGTAGTGGAGAAGTTTACCGATGAGGAGGCTGCCAATGTAGTTATTGAAAAAATAATCTCAGTAATTGGTTTCATAAATTATGACATGTTCAACAAAATAACGATGTGTGATGACAAAAATCTCTATGATAAAGCCATCGCAAAGATTAGCAAGAGGAATAAAATGAAAAGCATTTTCATTCTGGACGCAAAAATGTTTGTGCTCGCAAAGGAGGATTTCTTAAGTGAGAAAACCGGAAAAGGCCATGGTATCATTCTGAGCCCACGGGACCTCATTCATAATGTATTCAAAGGGGTTGTTAAGGCCAATTTCGGTGGAATAAGAAAATTCATATATTTTGTTGATGGATCTCCCGTCCTGTCCTTGGAAACTCACAGGACAAAAAATGATCTGACAATAGAGCATTTTGATGGGGATCTATCTAAGAAAAGGGAATGTATCAAAACCCTTTCAGAGTTTGGTTTTTCAGTAAAGTTCCAGGGTGATATTAATTAAGTTTATAACTGCATAAATATATGAGTTCCAATGCTTAATTATCTTCTGTTAATAACGGGAATAAATGCTGTAATATCCGCATTTTTAATGATTGTTTCATGGAAAGCCTTAAGAAAGGGTATTTCCATTGTTAAGTACATATTTCTTTACTTCACTCTCATACTGATATCTTCCCTTGTAATTTCTCTTCAGTATTTTGGGATTCAGATCTTTGAACCATACACGCAGGCAATATTACAAATAATTGACCTTATTATGCTCATTCTTGTATATCTGGGAATAATGAGGGGAAAGTAAATTTGAGTAATGAAAATTCCTCCAGAGAACTAATCCTAAAGATGATCAAGGATAATCCCGGCATACATTTCAGGGCAATCCAGAGAGAGAGCGGATTGGCTATAGGCCAGGTGGAATACCATTTATACAGGTTAGAAAAGGAGGAAGTGATAACAGTCAGAAAGGATGGCAAGTATAAGCGATACTTCCCATATTCCACAGGCGAATCACTTAAGAAATCACTTGGTTATCATCTGAGAAATAAGGCCAGCAGAACAATAATTTTTATTCTTCTCAATAAGGGAACGGTAGCGGAAGGAAAGCTTAAGGAGCGAATAGGCAGCAGCTGGGAAGATTCCATAAAGTCGCTGACGGAAGAAAATATTGTAGTAAAGGATGGCCAACAGTTCAGATTAAAAGATCCAGAAAATATAAGAGAATTTATAAAACGCTCAAGGAAGAGCTTCATTGAAGAACTGGCAGATAGCCTTATAGATCTTTTTGACGAATGGAAGGAAGATTAGTATGATTTCTTCCTGTAAGATATGTAACCGGCACCAATAAGTAAACTGCCAAGTATTATACCTCCACCAAAGGCATAAAGGTTGCTTTCAATTTCTCCTATTGCCTGTGTAATTGGAGTAGAAATATCAACAGTTTTCAGGGGGAATGAACTGGGTAATGTTACATAGGGATCATAGCTAATGTTGTTGTATTTTCCTGAGTAGGGTATAATAAGATAGTAAACATAGAATCTATAAACATGATAGAATATAATGGTCGCATTCATCTCCTGCCCGTTATCAACATAATGAGAGTTCAATGAGAATATGATCGTCTGCCTTGTTTGGTTAAAAGGCATCACCAGTCCATTAAAATTCATTTTCATTCTTTTTTCATCGAATCTCTCTCTCATACCTGGCTTAAATCCCTTTCCCTGATAGATTGCAATTGGTATTACTAAGTCACCAGAAAGGTTTCTTGTATCGTGTATACTGAACTGGTATGAAACTGAAAGACTATTTGTATCGTTTATTGTCAATGTGGTATTATTTGTACCATTCATTTCCAGAATCTTCGAAACCTTGGTTATATTTACCGTTATATTTTGATATTCCAGAGCGATTTTAAAAAAGTTGTTTCTTGAATTCGGAGATATTCCAGTTAATCCTATTCTCCCACTCACATTTGTGTGGTAACTGTAATTTAGTTTACCTTTTGAGGTCATATGCCAGTGAAGATGGGGGTAAACATTTTTAAATCCCTCATTTGAATAGAACCTCAGAAAATTAGGGCCGAAGAAATTCATAGTAGTGTTCCCACCATTCATGGAAATATTCATTCCTGGGGAGGGCCCAAAGGACATATGTGCCCCATCTGGGCTATGATTGTATGGAACCGCAACAGGTACCATCATAAGGGATACAACCAGAATGATTAGTAATGCTTTCAACATAAAAGTATATTTTGGACTATTAAACGTTTTTTGGTACAATCATTTTAAGAGAACTCTTCTTCAAGTTCTATTATAACCTGGTTAAGAACATCTTCAAATGTTACACCAGAGTATTCTCTTAACCCTCCCATTTCAGTTCTAAGCTTGGCGATGTAATTTTCACCATTTTCTTTTTCCTCGTCTTCCTTAGATAATTCAATGTTGCATATCATCTCCTGCATAAAAACACCTGATTCCGTATGAATACTCCATTATTTAACGATTACTTTAAACAATAGTGAGAAAATATAGATTTTACATAAAGTGTTTAAAATTTAATAAACACCTTACCAAGATTTTTCTTGTTTTTTATATCCTCAAAGGCTTTGTTTACCTCATCTATAGTTATTGTACTTGAAACAACTGCCTTGATCTTACCTTTTGCAGACATTTCAAGAGCCCTTTCAAGATCATACCTTGTGGATGAGATGCTTCCTTGAACACTGTTTCCCTTCAGAATAAGTATCCCCAGAGGGATTTTTGGTGCCCCTGGTGTTAAATTTCCAACCACCACCATTTTTCCTCCAAATGCCAGAGATCTAAAGGAATCAGTGAATGTGGCATCCCCCGTATTTTCAAGGGATATGTGCGAGCCCTCAGGCCATATCTCCTTTACCTTCTTGCTAAATCCTTCACCAGCACTTATTACATGATCAGCACCAAGTTTATAGAGTTCCTCTTTCTTCCATTCTGAGCTTGTTACAGCCATTACTTCTGCACCGTAGGCCTTGGCTATCTGTATTGAATGGGAACCTACTCCACCACCTGCACCAGTAATAAGGACACGTTTTCCTTCGCTTATGCCACCGACAGTATCAAGGGCGTGTATTACCATTCCTGTAACGCATGCGGCAATAGTTGAAAGTTCCTCTGGAACAGACTGGGGAACCTTAACAAGGCTTCTTTGGTCTATCTTAACAAATTTTGAGTAGGCCCCATCTATGTTTTCTCCCAGGGTTTTCTTGTACTGGCATAAGTTTTCTTTCCCAGATATACAATTTTCGCAATGACCACATGGGACATATATTAGACTTGATACTCTGTCGCCCTTCTTAAAGTAATCTGCTCCATCACCCACTTCCCTTATAATCCCTGAAACCTCATGGCCTGGAACAATGGGAAGGTTCAGTCTTGGGAAAAAACCATCCCTTGTAAGTATGTCTCTGTAACATATCCCCGTGAATTTTTGCTCTATAATGACATCGTTTACTCCTGGTTCAGGTATATTCCTTTCCTCAATTTCCATGCTTTTTCCTATTTCCTTTATAACTGTTGTTTTCACATTTAGACAAGGGTTTATTCCTATTTATGAATTGCCAGTTTTGATATGGGTTCAGATCGAAGGGATAAGATAATAGCAATTATTGGGTGTGGAGGAAACGGACAGATTGCCTCCCAGATTTTATCATCATTAGGTTATTCCATTATTCTCACAGACGGAGACTCAGTTGCCAGGTCAGATCTGCCAAGGCAAAGTCTTTTCTCTGAAAAGGATGTAGGTAAAAACAAGTCAAAGGTGTGTGCAGAAAAGATAGGGTGCCTGAGCAATAATGAGAACATAAGGTATGAGCCAGTATATCTGGATTCTTATAACATTGAAGATATATTAAAGGATGTAGATTTAATAATTGATGCAACGGACTCTTTTATTACAAGAAAATTGATGAATGAATTTGCTGTGAAGCATAAAATACCCTTAATATTCAGCTCGAGTTTCGGAAGCTTTGGGCAGATCAAATGCGTGATTCCTCACGAAACTTCATGCCTGCAATGTCTCTTCGGAGAGGGTGAAATGTCACCCCTGAACTGCCATTACGATCGCGTACTTCCCTATGTTCCACAAAACATATCCGCATATATAGTAAGATTTGCAGAAAATATACTTACGAATGGGCAGCGCGATGGAAGTTTGTACTTTTTCGATTTCAACAACGTAAAAATTGAAAAATTTACGGTTAACATTAGGGACAACTGCAGTGTGTGCAGATCTGGGAAATATAAATATCTAGAGGAAAGGAAAATACAAGGGAGGCAGATAATATGAAGAATGAGATAAAAGGTGTCATATTTGATCTAGATGGAACTCTTCTGGATTCGTTCTCTGTGAGAGTGGATTCATGGCATCGGGCACTTTATATGAATGGCCATGATATAGAGAAATCAAAAATAGAACCTTTGATTGGTCTTCCTGGTACATCACTCGCTTCCATCTTTTCTTCAAGTCCTGAAAAGGTTGAAACCGATGAAGAGAAAATATTCAGGGAAAGATTGAATGAAGTTGGATTCTTTCCGGACGTCCCATCCACTCTGGGAAGATTAGACGAACTTAACATCAAATGGTTGGTTGTAACCTCTGCCAGAAGGTCATTTGTGGACCTTATTCCGATCCTTCCTGAAAAGGTGATAACAATAGACGACGTTACCCTTGGGAAGCCTGATGTAGAGCCATATGGAAAGGCCGCGAACTTGATGAATTTGGAACCAAAGAATATTTTAGTTGTTGGGGATTCCATCAATGATATTATTCCTGCAAAGAAATTGGGAATGCTGTCAGTTCTTGTAACCCACGGAATGAAAAAGGACATACAGATTCAGGATTTAACCGTGGAGGAAATTTCCCATATATTGAAAATCATAACAGATTTATCAAAATGAAGGAAGGCTCCATGTATTTCCAAGGAACCGGAATGAAAGATTTCCTGGATCAGATCCCAATTGGGAGCTGGTTATGTTTCCTATTAAACTCACGGTACCCGAGAAGAAGTTTCCATTTCCAGTGGATGTAAGGTTTCCAAGAAACTTATTCCCAGCATAAAGGGAGACTTCGAGGAAAGTTGCAACTATGGGAATAACCCCATTCAAGACTAATTTTGTTGTATTATTATTTGTTTTCAAAAGATATGCATTCGTAAATAGAGGTGGTATTAAGGTCGATATGTTTTGTCTATCTGTGCTCAAGTTCATTCCCGATAAAAATTCCGAAACCACTGCAAGAAAAACATATTCAATGGAGTGAAAGGACCAGCCATCAATCCTCATTTTTGTTGTGTTTAATGGAAGTGACAGGTTTGTACTTATTGAATTATCGGGGTTTATGGTAAGGACATTCTTCATAAGGTAAACGCGGGAAGGTAAGAAACCTGAATTGGATGTGTTCAAACGAGTCTGAACATACACCTTTCCCTTCTCTATTTCTAAATCTTTGAACGTCATCTGTAGACTCTTAAGATCATTTTCCGTTGTGATATAGATTGATGAGGCTGAAATTATGAGGAATGAAGCCAAAATGGCAAAGGCTATCAAACTTACCATCTTGCTTATTTTCATGTGCACAAATATAGATATAAATTAAATTAAATAAAGTTTTCACACTTTGAGGTTTCAATAATTCATACTTCTCCAATTAATGAAAATCTAATTTGGTAAAATGCTGATTTATACTTTTTTCAATAATGGGGAAGAGAAAAGTTAGTGAATATGACAAGATTCTAAATTTTCCGGCTATGTGTGAAATCCTTAGGATTTTCTATTTGTACATTTCCCCCAAAACTTTTTAGCTTTAAACAAAATAATTATAAAACGCATAACAATCAGACATGATTATTTCTGCTCAAAAATTGGCTAAATAGGAATAAACGCATGATTTACATACTAACATCTTACAATTTGGGAAAGGCATTTATATTTCTAACTATTTTCTATATGTACGGTTACGGTTTTTTGAATGGGATAAACCACTGGGACAGCACTTATTATATAGCTATAGCAAGATATGGTTATCTCTCTCTGCAATCCCAGGCCTTTAGCCCAGTATTTCCATTTCTGATCAGATCTGTCGACTATGTGTTTCCAAGAGGATACGACTGGTTTGTGATTTCAGCAATCCTGATCGTGAATATTTTTGGAGAGGCCTTTGTTATTTATCTTTACAGGAAAAGAGGTTACAAAATCTCCGTGCTGGTTGCAATATTTCCAGTTTTTCTGCTTTTTTCAACTATTCCATATTCAGATGACATATCTCTTTTCTTCATATGCCTGTTCATTGAAAGTACAGATGCTGCAGCTATTGGTGCTTTCTCATTTGCAATGGCCACATTTTTAAATCTTGCCTATGCAATTCCATCCCTGATAATCAAGCTTAAAAGATGGTGGCTGTTTCCATTACCGGCCATTGTGGGAGTTGTAGCAGTTCTGGCATTCTGGCACTATGACGGATCACCATTCATTTACTTCACAATAGAGAGAAAATACTGGGGTGTGTTTTTTGGAACACCCATTATACAAGGAGGAAGTATAATGTCCTCATATCTTCATTATGGAATCCCATCAATAGTCTATTTAATGAGAAATTACATCTTTTTTGCAATTTTCCTTTTTGGTTCATATTTACTGGCAAAATCAAAGACAAGAAAAAACATATTCCTTTCAGTTTATACATTTTCCATAGAGATTCCTCTACTATTTGTGGTAGGCGTTCCTGAATTTTCCATCCCAAGGCTTTTGCTTCCTGCTTTCCCGGCCCTCTTTCCATATGCAGATTACGTCAAAACCAATCGTTTTATATTTTTTTATGTTATAATAGGAATTCTGCTTGGCGTAATATTTACTGTGTGGCAATATAAATCATTTTTCTCATAAGATCATGAATATTTTCTATTTTTCCATATAAAATTTCTCCTTAACTACATACCGGTCATCTTTAATCCTTGTTGCGCATTTGTAATGTAAAGTAATGTAAACGTTTTTGTAAAATAAATTAATATTGGAATATGGGAAAAATCGGACTTAAAATCGAATCAAGTACATATGAGAAGTTGAAGTTTTTAAAAACCAGATTTGACTTTGTCTATGAATACAACCTTTCCTGGGATGAATTTTTTCAAGCCATTGTAAGAGACAGCATATTCATTCTGGCACAAGATATATTAAATTCAAAGAATGGCGAACTTAAATTGGATGAAATATTCGATTTATTAGTAGGCAAGGACCAGGAATTAAGGGAATATGTAAAGTCTCATATGAATATCAACAAAATACATAGAAATGGAAAACAGAAGGAGGTTGAGTAAGTGGTAAAATCCAGTTCTGAACCTGAGGTAAGGGTAGTATTCCATAATTCTGGAAAGAGAAAAGGTCATCGGACCAATATTGTCAGAAAGGAGAGATTGCTGGCTTCCATGAAATATGCCATACTGAGTCTGTTCTTCATTCTTTTGTGGTTTACCTCACTCCCCTTTATAAGGAACCATATTGGATTGGATATTGCACTATACCTGACGATTTCAATATTGGCATTTTTAGCCTTACTGTTTTACATTGTTTTTATGAATAAAAAGAATCATATAAAAGATCAGAGTCTAACTCCCATACTATTCCTGTCCCTGACTTCACTTGAATCATTAATTCTCTATCTAATTCTTATCTTTACTCCGAAATTTATAATCGAGATGAATTTTATTTCAGTCATCATACCAGAACTATTCGCCATATTCTTCTTTTCTGTAATTACATCTGGATATTCCTTCAACAAAAGATTCACAAAAGTATCCTTCGAAACCTCCATAAAAATCAGTGGAGATAAGGAGGGAAATGTCAAAAGCATAGAAAGAAGCGATCTGATAGATGATAACATTGCATCCACCATTCAGGATAGAATTAGTGGAAGGATTACTGATGAAGAATTCCAGAATCGCTTAAATCAGCTGGACAATCAGAGACAGCTCATAGCTAGAAAAATTGTTGAGGCTATAGAGAAAAAATACGAAGGGAGAAAGGGGGATAAATCCTGATGTGAAAAGTCCTTTCCTTTTGCATTATTGGTCTTAGGAAATCAATTCCTTTCTGGAATTACTTATATTTTAATTTTCCATAAAAACATACTGAATTCAATTTCACATGCAGAATTTCTTCAATACAAATTGGATTTAACATCTTCTTGAAAGGAAAACTGAAAAAACAGGGGCCTTTCATATTATCCATCCTTTTATGGTTAAATTTAACAAATTATTTTTAACAAAGTTTATTATCGAAATTCGATTTATCGGGCATGCGAGGTGGAATGCTAAAGTACTGGATTCTGAAACTTCTGAGTAATAAACCGATGAACGGAGCTGAAATTATAAAGGAGGTTAATACTAGAAGTGGAGGGCACTGGAAACCCAGTCCTGGGAGTATTTATCCAGCTCTATCTTCCCTTGAGAGGAATGGACTTATAAAGAAGAATGAGGAGGGTCGATATTTAATAACCAAAAAGGGTGAAGAGACCAAAAACGGAATGACAGATATCCTGGAAAACTTCAACGACAGGGAAGAAGAGGATGACATAATAGAGGGAACGGTTGCCAATCTCCGGTATATTAGAGAGGGAATTGAGGACAGGAGCATTCAAAGGAGTAAAATGAATGTTTTAGTGGAGGAATGTAAAAATCTATTGGAGGCAATTAAAAATGAGTGATGAAATAATAGTAGAAACAAAGGATCTAGTTAAGATATACCCAGGCGGAATAAGGGCGGTTCAGGGAATAAACCTGGAAATCAAAAAGGGTGAAATTTATGGTTTTCTGGGTCCCAATGGGGCTGGAAAGAGCACGACCATAAAGATGCTTTCAACGTCTATAAAACCAACATCGGGAAGTGCCCGGATAATGGGTTACGACATTGTTAGGGATTCCATGAAGGTTAGACGAGCCATAGGCGTGGTACCTCAGGATCTCACAACCGATGAAGACCTTAAAGGTATAGAGAATATTGAGATGGTGGCAAGATTTTATGATATACCTTCAAGAGAGGCCAGAGAAAAAGCCAAAGAATTATTGAGCCTTGTTGATCTTTCAGATTTTGGGGAAAAATATGTTAGTTCATATTCAGGAGGTATGAGAAAAAGACTGGAACTTGTGGTTGGACTGGTACACAACCCACAGGTACTTTTCCTGGATGAGCCAACTCTTGGTTTGGATGTTCAAACCAGATCAAAGATGTGGGATTACATCAGGAAAATAAGAGAAGAACTGGGAGTTACAATTATCCTAACCTCACACTATCTTGAGGAGGTTGACGAACTGGCAGACAGAATCTCCATAATTGATCACGGAAAGATAATTGTTACCGGAACCTCTGATGAATTGAAAAGCAATCTTAAGGGAGATATCATTCAGGTTGAATTTTCTTCTGAGGAGGATGCTAACAAATTTGCCGCGTATGAAAATAAGATTGAATCTTCTTTTCCCCAACCTAAAGAGGTTAGAATGAAAGTTAAGGATGCAGATAGTGAACTTCCCGATATAATGAAGTATCTTGTAAATAACGGCATAAAACCCTTGAAACTTAGTGTTCACAGACCTTCTCTTGACCAGGTATTCCTTGAATACACCGGAAGAGAGATCAGGGAGGAAGAAGGTGGAGATGTAAGAAAGATGGCAATGAACATGAGGAGGTTGAGAAGATGAGTGGACTAATTCCATTAACAGTAAGAGAATTGAGAAAGTGGTATAGAAATCCAGTGTTTTTCATAGTAGGTCTATTACAGCCTATTTTCTGGATTGCTTTATTTGGGAGTGCTTTTGATATAACAAAGATATTTTCAGGGCTTCCCCCCAGTTTAAGTTCCCTGAATCCCTTTGGGGATGCACCTAATTATATCACATTCATAGTAGGAGGTATACTTACCACAACCAGTCTTTTCACTGCTATGTTTTCCGGTACAAGTCTTATATTCGATAGAAGGCTTGGTAATCTTGCGAGATTCCTGGTTTCGCCAATCAGAAGAAGTTCCATAGTATTTTCAAAGATTCTTTCAACAACAATTCGAATACTTGTGCAGGCCGTAATACTTGTAATTGCTGCTCTTATAATACCCAATGGCTTGATTCTGAAACATGGGATCACGGTACTGGACATTCTAATAATAACTGCTGCCCTAATCATGATAGCCTTTTCGTTTTCATCCCTGTTTAGTATAATAGCCATCAGGCTGAGAAAGCAGGAAACTATATTTGGAATTATTAACCTTATAAATCTGCCCTTACTCTTTGCAAGTTATGCTCTATTCCCAGCAGGTCTTATGGCTTCATGGCTTGCAAACGTTGCAAACTACAATCCGGTCTCCTGGTCAGCAGTGGCCATAAGGACTGTTTTACTCAACGGATCAATGAATGGGGCACAATTTCATTCAGTGATGCTGGACCTATTATATCTGTTCCTTTTGAGCATGGCTATGATAATTTTAACGACATTTCTATCTGAAAAGGAGATCAGAGATTGAAAAAAATTTATTATTTTTTAATTTCCAGAAATTAATTTTATTACAAGGCCACCGTATATTATTGATACAAAAAGGTCAATTATTTCAAGGAAAGAATTAGGAACTATGAAGACAAGTATAAGAACGAAGAGGAATAGGCCTGTTGTGGGCTCCTTTTTATAGTATTCTGTCAATGTGTTTGGCATCTCTATGATGTTCTGAATAAATCCTTTCTTGTTGAAAATTGAAATTATAATGGAGAAAAGTGAAACTATTGTAAATAGGGAATCTACAATACCCCCAACCACTGGAATGTATGAGAGCAGTGTGGAAACAATGGATATGAATAATGCAATTCCTAAGACAGAACCATAGGAAGCAAGTGAATCTGACAAAGAATTTCTTATGGAAAAATCCCCTGAATCCACAAGGTCCATGGCAGAAAAGGACTGCCAGAAAATGGCCAATACTATGAAGTAGTAAAGGAATAAACCTTCTATCCCGTGAATAACCAGAATATATAATTCAAAAAGATTTGCATTGGATGGAGATAAAGAGCCTAAGGCCAGATAGGATATTATGGCGGCTGCAATTGTATAAATAACGCCTGCAATTATCAGGCCGAAAATGAATGGAAAGATAATCTCTGGTCTTTTTTTAAGTAGTTCAAAGGCTGAAGTCATAGATTTTGATTCGTCAGACATTATGAGCTGATTTTTCTATAAGATATATATATTTCTAAAAATCCACATAATGGTATGATTTCTCCTAATACAAATCAGTTTTTACTTTAATTATTTCACAATTATCAATTTTTCTGTATCGAAAATCTTCATCTGTTAGAATATTTATCATTATACCTATCATAACACCATGTGAAACAATTAATACAGACTGGAATTTTCCCTTAATACTGTTTAAAAATTCCTCTGCCCTCCTGAACTGATCTTCTACCGACTCAAGATTATTTATTGGGAGGTTGCTTCCAACAATGTCAACAATATTTACTTCATTGCCCACCATAATACCTATTTCATTTGTAGTCTTACCTTCCATGTCCCCCAAATTTCTCTCCCTGAGCCGCTTATCGACTAAAATCTCATCTTTGCCTATAATTTCCCCAACGATTTTCGCGGTTTCATAGGCTCTTTTCAAATCACTGGAAAATATGGTATCAATTCTTTCTTCTTTTAAAAGTTCAGCTGCCTTTTTCGCCTGATATCTGCCCTCTTCACTTAAAGGAACATCAGTATGGCCCTGCCATCTTCCACTGGCGTTCCAAACGGTTTTGCCATGCCTCAAAAATATGATGTCCATCGTGAAACTTAATAAATAAATGGGTTAAAAAAATTCCGATTATCTTGTGGAAAGCCCCATCCAGAATTTTTCTTCAAGATCCAGTATGCCCTTGGCCCCTCTTAAGAATTTCTCCCTTGCCTCAGGATCTGATTTATGTGTGCCCAGTACATCCTCCATTGCTTCTTCATGATGAGACTCCAACTCCCTGTGGAAGGTAAAATATTCTATGTCCGCCTTTGAAAATTCCCTGTGAGTGGGTAGAAAATTTTTAAATCCTTCCAGAATCTTATCCCACATGGGTATGGCCATATTCTCCAAGCCAAACTCAGCTCCAAGGGCCTCAAAATAGTCTCCAGAGAAGTAGTTTCTCATTCCATCTAGCCATGCCTTGGTTGTCGGCAGCTGTGGATTTTTAACAAGCGCTACAGGGTCCATTCCTATAGACCTTAGGTATTTCCTGTAAAGCAATTCGTGCCTCTTGGAAGGATCCATGTCACCAAGTTCAGAGACCAGAATTGTAGTCAAATTGGCCGCATCCTCCTCGTATGGTGTATTTACAAGCAGCGTTCCAAGGATTGCAGGCCACTCTCTTGTAAAGTGGTAAAATTCCACTGAAAACCTTTTAAATTCTTCCTCCGAGATATCCCCTTTGGCAAACCTATCCAAAAAGGGATTATTCGTCGCATTATGCTTCTTCACATAGCTGTAAGTCCTGTCATAAAAATTACTTTCATTTAATCCTTCTGACATCATAGTTATAATCATGTTAAAGGTATTATAAATATGTTCTCTTCTTAATATAGTAGAACCAAAATCTCCTATGCAAATGAAATGGCCTTCTATGATATGGAGTAACTCACTGACTGATATTAATTGTATAATTCAGTGAGGTATACTTCGCCTGCCAGAATCTTGTTACTGGATTTCATATCCATGGTCTGTTGGGGGTTAAATGAAACATGAAATTTTCTTTCTGCCTCCATTTTTCTCAAAAGGGCAAGACATGAAAAATCTGAATTCTCATAATCCAGGGAGAATGCTTTTGTGTTGCCAATCCATGATTTTTCCACTGCCCATCGCTTCAAATTCCCTCTCTGAACGTAGTAATACCTACCTGCTCGTTCTTCAAGAATCGTAATCTTCTCCGGGTTGAAGAAAGTGAATTGTCCAGATTCCTCGATCCTCTGGAGTATTCTCTTTACCCTATCCTTATCCCTGAAAAGTTCAAAGAGTTTAAGGCCATTTTCTGGTGGACAAAGAAATATTATTTCACTCTTTGAATAAGTGCATGCTTTCTTCACTATCCTTTCAAACCTTAAAAGATCTGATACTTCAACTTCCACAATTACGGGGTTTCCATTTATGAAATAAATGAGATCCGGTCTTGGACCGTTTAGATTCTCCTCCTCAATTATCCTTATGGACTTCTTTTCCAGATATTCCCTGAAATTCTTTATTAATGTTTTGTGTAAATCAATGTAATCAGATAAACTCTCATTCTTTTCTTCATTGATTCTTCTTCCAAATTTCCTCAGACTACCTGTAATAGCATTATTCAATAGTTCATAATCAAGGGGGCTTTCAATAAGAGGGGGATAGAATTCATTTACTTCTATACCACCTTTTGAAAGAAGGTCTATTGCAGTTACCTTGTGAATTTGACCAAGCATTATGGATTTAATGGCATTCTGTCTCAGTTTTCTGTCGGATACCAGGGAGCATATATCCGTTGCATCTTCCTCTGACATATTGAAGCAGTATATATTCCCGCAATTTGATATAATGGAATCCCTCAATGTTCTGTCATATTGAGAAAGAAACTGGGATGCAAGTGTCAAATAGAGATTGAATTTTCTACCCTCACTTAGTATTTCAGACATAAGGGAAGAATTGAGATTTTGAGCTTCATCAACTATTATCATGGTCTCCTTGCTATTGCCATTTTTTAATATATCACTCCACATTTTATTCAGAATCATGGAAGATATGATCCGACCCTGCTGTATTGACATTTTAGTTTTAGCCACATCTATCACAATCAGTTTCGATCCTTCAGAAAGTTCGTAGGTAAGATTTATGGACTCTTCTTTAGAAGAGATAAAGTTGGCAATTTCCTCATCGGAAACTATGGGAAACAGCTTATTTACTGTACTCATTGAATATTCAATCCAGGAATCCCATTTCTTGATGAGATTTGAAATGACAGGTTTTGTTTCTTCTGAAGAATTTTCCCTTAATTCCTGCATCCTTTCCTTAATTATGAGGGTATTGAGAAAATCCTTAAGGGTAGATTCATTATTCTGCCTTACTATTTCCCGAAGCACTGCCGTAAATATGGTCTGCAGTCTTGGCCCCCATGTTCCCCCGGAAAGAGAATTTTCACTTGAAAATATCTGAGAAATAAGATACATGGAAATTGGAGAGGTCGAAGCACCTGAGAGCACATTCATTCTGATTCCAAATCCATCAACACTTTTTGTCGAAAGATAGATCAATTCCTCATCTCTGCAAAGATCTATGACCTGGGCGGAAAGTGTTCCATGGAAATCCACCAGAATAAAGTTAGTGTCATCTTTTTCCTTTAGGTGCAATATCAAATTTTTTATCAAATTGGATTTTCCAGTACCGGTTCTTCCCAATATAAGAGAATGGAACAGGGGACGACTCTGAGGGATTGTACTACCCTTATCATATGAATCGACGTCTCTGCTTTTTGAACCTATGGAATATCTAAATGGCAAGTATCAAGGAAATTTATTTATTAAATTTAATTTTTCTATAATATCCATATATTTCCACACATCTCCAAATTCAATATATGGAAGTGTCACTGTAACAACAATTTTATCATTCTCATATCTCAGAATTGCAGGGCCAAATTCTGAAACTAAATAGACTTTCCAGTCGTTAATTGAAGTTACCTCCGAGAAAAGATTTCCACTATCCTCAAACTTATAATAGAGATTTTTGAAACCTGTACCTTTGATTGCCATATCCAACCATAAATAGTCGCCATTTACATTCCTGTATATCTCAATTTTGTGAATGTTATTGAAATCACCTTTGGAATCCCCATAATAATCTCCGATTCTGGTATTATTCAATTCACTCCAATTCATCCTGCCCATTCTTTCCTCCTCAAACCATCGCCAGGCCTTTGTATTAATATAATGTGACAGCTGGTAAAATCTTCTATTGACTGATACGGGATTAAAGTCAAGGAACAGTTCCCTGACTGTCTCAGAAAAATCTTCATCGGATCTTATTTCCAGAGAGAGACCATGGGAAAATAGGGAGGCTGCAAATCGATCCCTGTAATCTTCTCCGTAAAACAATGGATATTTCTTTCCGTCAATCATAATATGAGTTCTCCATATATTGGAATAGGTTTCAGAAGACGTTTTCATTAAATTCTTTGGGAATCCTGAATAGTACCAGTCCATTAAAAACTCCTTGACAGAAAAGTTCAGATTGCCGTAGTTAAAATCCTGAACCAATGTAACATGATTTTCCTCACCATGCCTTAATAATAATTTACTATCCTTGTAGGGAAAAATATATGGCACAAATGGTAGATTGTAATTTTTCAGATTATCCCTATGAACCTCCTCAATCACTGTCCTTCACCCTATTGGATATATATCCGATTTCTTTTGATTCAATCCTCACAATATCCCCGTTCTTTAAGAATGGGAATTTTCCTGAATTTGCAACTCCAGAGGGTGTTCCACTCAGTATCATGTCTCCCGGAATTAGAGTGACAAATTTACTTATATAACTTATCATCTCAGGAAATGAAAATATCATATCTTCTGTATTTCCATTCTGTCTTATCTCCCCATTTACTGAGGTTATGATGTCGAATGAGTTAATGTCCCCAAAATATACAGAGGCCGAAATAGGGAGAAAGGTATCGGATGCTTTGCCCATTATCCAGTTCTTCCCTAAGCCCTCCGAATATTGATTCTGGATGTCTCTGGCGCTAACATCGTTTACAACTGCATATGCAGCAACTGATTCCGATGATTGCTTCAAACTGGCATCCCTCAATCTCCTCCCTATAACGGCAGCTATTTCTCCTTCATAGTCCAGTTTTAGTACGGACCTGGGTTTGATTATATCCGAATCAAATGAAGTTAAGGACGTAATAAACTTTGGGAAAAAATAGGGAAAATTCGGAGTTTTTTGGTTTGTTTCCCCCGAGTGTGATCTAAAATTCAAGGCAGGACAAAGTATTTTGGAGGGATTAACAGGTAAAACAGTTTCTCCAGTTTGTTCAATCCATTCGCCTTCCTTTTCTATCATTTCTGTGTATTTCTTTATGTCCGAATAAAACTGATTAATAGATATATCCATTTTTAAATATTTTTTTCCATTACCCTGGCATACACATGGAGACAATTTTCCATTATTTTTAAGAAATTCAATTTGCATGAATATGTATTATTAGGCATTATATACATTTTCATAATTTCTCGTATATTGGCTGTAAATGGAATAGTTTGTGGCAAACCACAT
Organism: Cuniculiplasma thermophilum; assembly: GCF_052315355.1. Taxonomy (NCBI): domain Archaea; kingdom Methanobacteriati; phylum Thermoplasmatota; class Thermoplasmata; order Thermoplasmatales; family Cuniculiplasmataceae; genus Cuniculiplasma; species Cuniculiplasma thermophilum. The sequence continues at coordinate 48,691 of NZ_JBLSDF010000001.1, read as the reverse complement.
GAATGGTAGTGATATTCCCAGAAGTACTAGTGAAAATATCTCCTGAGTTGCAAGACTGTATATGGGCCAGATTACGCTTTCAGTTACTATGGAATAATAAAGTGCAATAACAAATAGAACAGGAAACATTCCAGCTACATATTCTGAAGCTATGATCCTTCTGCCCTTATCCAAACCTGAAAGGATTATTGAGAACATGAAGCCATTTAGGATTGATATAATCCCCATTAGGGAAAATAAGACTCCATTATGTATTGTGTCCTCCAAAATCAATGGCCAGTACCAGATTATCATAAGAATAAGAATCGCAAATGAAAGAAGACTCATTATTTTGACTCCGACATGTATTCTTATTTTTAAAAATTTGAAAACGTTGAAGAAAATGTAAGTTGAAATAACAAAAACCCCAATACTCGTCCCAAAATAAAAGAACAGGTTTGACTGGAGATTGTAAAATGAACCTAGGGTAACAAATATTGGTATGAACAGGATAGCAATTATGGACAGAACTATTTCCCTGAGGTTGGTTTCATTGGATTTCCATATAATTTCAAAAAATGAGTTATTCCCATGCTTTTCAAGATAATGTATCAGAATAAAGGTCATCAGTGATAATATGAGGCTTTCCATTATAACCGGAACAGATATGATACCAAGAATTTCTGCTCCGATTGCCGGTATAATAGAAGTGGTTGTTTCGCACTGGCATGAAAGAACTGAAAATGACATAGAGGTGAGTCCAAAAGCCTCCGCACCCTTGCTTTGATTGCTCCCTGCGATCTCTATTATTTTTCTTGAATTCTCCAATAATAAAAAACCCAATAGAAGGATAATTACTGTGAACTGAATGCTGATGCTAAAAATAAAGAAGCGCTGTGAAAATATTACTATCCCGTTCTGAAAAAATATGGGTATCCCCGAAAGTTTGACATCGTCAGAGATATTTGCTACCAGTATATTACCAATTTTTTCTATGGGGTCATATCTTAGCAATGAGGCAATGAACATCATTATGAGTCCATACAGGATATATGCAAATCTGTATAGCCTTTCTTTGATGTTTTCTATAATATACCGGATACCTAAAATAAAGGAAAGAATCTGCAAAATCATCACAATAAAGACAGAAAAATCCAGAAAAAGAGTGATCAGATCTGAAATAAGAAAAATGGAAATGAAGTAACCCCACAATATTTTGGGCATTCTTTCAGAAAAAGCCTCAAAAAGTGGCATTAAAATTATTACAGAAAGAAATAGAATAGTCATATCCCTTGTGCCGTGTGAGAAAATTGTTACACCTGCATTTATCAGGTACAATATGGATAATATATATAACGCATCAGATAGAATCAGTAGTGACCTTCTCCTGCTCACGAGATCACCTGAACATAGTAACCGAGTATTGTCATTAATATCCCCAGGAGTATGAGGGATCCTGCCCATGAGCTTATTTTTCCACCTGATTTTTTGCCCAAAATAATCCCAAGTGCAATTAAGGTTATGTATGAAACGATTATGGATATATAAGGGGTTCTGTTTAGAATTGAGTATGAGAGCAAAGGTATGGATGCTCCCACAAAGCCCATAAGCATTGATACACCTCCACCCTTAAACGCATCTAAGAACAGTTCCATGTTTACTTCATTCCTAACCCTTCTTGATCCCTGTGGTCTAAGATGCTTATAAACTAGACTATCTTCAGCACGCAATTTTCCATATTCCGCAACAAGATAACTGGCAGCTCCAACCACCGATGAACCTACAGCTATTCTAACTGCAAGGGATAATGGCATTTCTATATCACTAAGTATTGCCCTACTAGCTATCATAAGTGCCGTAATTATTCCATCTATGGTCCCAATCGTGAATGCAAATTCCAGGTCGGAATTCACTGATAACGCCTTATATTCTCTACCAGTCTGCTTCCAGCTGCAATTTCGTCAACAGAATGAACAACTGCACCTGTGGCATCGATCTTTCGTACAATCTCGTCAAAGTTCATGTTGTTGCCTTCTATTGTTATATTTGTACCCATGGTTTCCATATCTATTTCGGTGACGCTTATATTCACACCTTCAACACCCTTAACCGAACTAATGGCCTCTGAAAGTTCAACAAGTGTTGGCCTATTCAAACCTTTACCTACGTCCAGAATGAGCCTCCTTATATTCATAAGTTTATTCCTCTAAACTACACTTAACCTTATTATGGATATTAAATAAATGTTATGAAAACATTTCTATAATCCTTGAGAGACAATTATATACTTTCCTCTCGTTTTTAATTTTACCTATATCCCTATTGAACATAATGAAGTTTAATAAGAAATAGGAAAAATGTTTACAAGTACCGTTAGGATATTTCTACTGGTAAATTAAGGAAATATTTTTTATTTACTTAATGATAGCAATACATGGAAGATAGAAGGAAAGAGATGATAATCGTTATGCTCTTAGTGGTTATGATGTCTGCAATAATGTTTTATGTATCCTATCTTAATACGTCTGCATAATTATGAAATTTGGAATCCTGACAGTTGGAAATGAAGTTGTTAAGGGTAGGACTGTGAATACTAATGCCTCAGAAATATCCAGATCCTTGATAGAAAACGGTCATGAAGTGGTTTATGTAGTTACGTGCAGGGATGAACCTGGGGATATATGTAAATCTTTAAAATTTCTGATGGAAAATTGCGATTCAATTGTTAGTAGCGGCGGATTAGGTCCAACAATAGATGATATTACGATTCAGTCAATTGCTAAGTGCTTGAATTTAAAAATGGAAGTAAATGAGGAGGCAATAAAAATTCTGGCGGATAAATACTCATCCCTAAATTTAACTATGACCGAGGAAAGAAAGAAAATGGCAATGATGCCTGAAGGCGCATCTATAATTAAAAATGATGTGGGAACAGCACCTGGTATGGTTTTAAATTATGAGGGGAAGTTCGTATTCTCAATACCTGGCGTTCCCAAAGAAATGAGACAGATGTTAAAGGAAATCAACAAAATAACAGGAAGGGGTAAATTAAATTATATTTCACGAGAAATAAAGATTGAGGGAATAATGGAGAGCAGTTTTGCTCCATATATTAGGAAAATATCAGAGGAAACAGGAAAAGGGGTGTTTGTGAAATCCCATCCAGAGTCAATGGAATTTTCAAATCCAATTCTAATCATAGAGGTATACGGTTATTCAGAAAATGAGAAGGAACTGGAGGAAACTGTAAATAGGTGCTTGAAAGAGATAAATAATTACGCAATAAAGTTAAACGGAAGGATAAAAGAATAAATAATCTGGCAGATTTTCTGAAGAAAAATCAGATTTCAATCTGAAAGAGAATTGATGCGTTGAGCGATAAGGATGATAAATATTTTTATTCTCTAAACCATTCATTTACCGATCTTCATGAGAGAGCTGGAAAAATTTGAAATAAATGCATTGGAACTTTGCAAAGATGAGGCTTTTAAGGAAAAGATGAAAATCAAACTTCAGAAAAAATCAAAGCCAATTGATCCATATGAATTAAAGAAATTGGAAAATAAGATTGAAAAAATCAATAAAAAGTATAATCAGTGATGTCCGGGAGGAAATACAGACATATCAAAATCATAGTATCTCTTATCGTCAAATCTCAGTATATCCGGATTTACATTCAATTTTACGGCTAAGTGATAGGAGAGAAAATAAGTGTATGCTATGGCCTGTATTGGAAATTCAAAATTATTCCTGGTGTCGAACTTTATTTCAAAATCTCCCGTACCATTTATAGTAACAGATTTAGCATTTACGTGTCTGATCCCAGAAACTATTTGAGATGTTCTTTCCCTGTCATTATGTCCGGAAATTATTATGAGCAATGTGTTATTATCTGTCACAGAGGTACATCCATGATTATACTCCTCTAACTCTATTCCTTCGGAATGTATGTGAGTAGCTTCCTTTAACTTTTGCGCTGTCTCTCTGGCAGCTATGAAATTATAGCCAGCTCCCAAAACAAAAATATTTCCAATGTTTTCGAGTTCATCAACAATGCTCTTTGTTTCAAGATCAGCATCTTGAAGAGTATTGTCCATAATTCGAATAAACTCATTGAAATCGTATTCTTCATCTATCGTCTTTCTGGCTATAATGGCGCTTGCAAGAACATTGTCGAAAAATGCCTTTGTATTACATAAGGACTTATCCTTTTCCCGAATAATTACTGGGATATCGCTTTCCTTCGCAAGGGGCGATTCCTGGTCATGAGTAATACCTATAACATTGGCCTCCGGATGATTCCTAATTGCTGCCATAGTTGAATAAGTCTTGCCTGTATGTGACAGTGCAAGTATGTTAGGCAAAGGACTGTAGTAATTGGCAAGTTCGTAACCCATATAGGAATTCCATGTTCCATTCTCATTCCCTGCAAACTGGAATCCGAGAACTCCGGCGTGATAGGATGTTCCATTTCCGGTAACGGTTATCCCTTTTCTTTTCAATTTTAACTCCACCGATTCTGTATTTTCTTTCGTAGTTTTAAGTGCTTTAGGTGTCTCTTTCAACATCTCATACATAAGATAGGGATGTTCATTTCTTACCTCTGGCAATTCGTCAGTCATAAGTCATTAATTTGTAATAGCATAAAACCATTTGGTAAAATATTTTTCACAAAATTAAGTGTATTGGCCACACTCTACATCTTTCAGTAAAAATGAAAACTTGTGTTATCAAATAATAAGAAGATAAAACGAGTAAAAGAGTCAAAACACATTCTTTCAAACGGGTCAGGAAAAATAAAAATTATTTTAATCTAATTTATGATATCATAACGGTAATTGGGTAAAATGAGAAATCAAGAGTTGGTGTTTGCATTCAAAAATATAGGTCCAATAAAAAAGAATGGAAAAATTAAGAACTCAGATATAACTTTGATATATGGATATCCAAATTCAGGGAAATCTTTCATTCTAAGGGCACTTTACAGCGCCTTATCTGTAATTGATAAAGAAATGGAAGATTCAATTAAGAATTTTTTGGAAGAAAATTTATCCATATTAATCCTAAAATCTCTTGGTAACAGCCTAAGTAAAATAATAGAAACATTTATGGAAGTAATAGATACAACTCTTCATTTTTATGATTTAACTCCAAGAAATCTAGTAAATTCAGTTCCAGAAGATGAACTCAACAAGGTCCTATTAAGTATAATCAAAGAAAATGTTCATCATATTGAATTTGAATCATCAGAAAATGGAATTTTATACACATTTAAAGATCAGGTTACGATTCCTATTTACATTGACTCTATAAACAAAAATTTGAAAAATTCATTTTTTAGATTTCTTTCAAATATTATAGGAGGTGGATCTATCAAAACCTTAAAAATAAATGGAGAAAGGTTCGATAATCTTTTAGAATCTGAAATTAGAAATTTATCCTATAACTCTGTGAATGGAAATTTCGCTCCTCGTGCTGAACATTTAATTGGTTCCATCGATAGAACCCGAATTGTTTATGAATTTAAAACCAACCTAATCTATTCAATTCCTGAAATTTCTACTAAATCTTGCATAATAAATATTGATGCACAAATATTAATAAAAAAGATTAATAATGTACATAAAAACATTAAAAGTAACATTGACAATAATGAAAAAATAGACCAAGAAGCACTCAGAAATCAAGTAATTTCAAAGATAAAAAGCAATAAAAGACAAGGGTTTTACATCTTTTCATTAAGAGAGATTCCAGAAGGACTGTCTAAAAGTATATCTAAAACAATAGTGGAATATTTTATTATTCACATTCATTCCTTAGTTAAAACATATTCTAAAATAAATGAGGTAAGGTTTATACCATTTGGAAGAACACCTCTTATTAATTATTCGTTTCTTAAAAACGATCAAAACAAGAGTAGGGAAGATTTGCAAAACGATTCAATGCAAAATATATATAATACATTTATCAAATGGATAAAGTATACTGAGACAAAAATTATAACAGAAAATAAACCATTTCTAAAATCTCCGATCGTAATGCAAGGGGATATATCTTATGATAAAATTACAAATCGCTTATTTTATACTGACAGAAACAATTTTACTGTTGACATAAGGTATGCCTCAGCCATGGCTAATGAAGTCGCAGGAATAGTGCTGATATCTCTCTCAATGGAAGAAGGTTTAATTATTATTGAAGAACCTGAATCGCAGCTCCATCCCTCATCTCAAATAATAATGGCACTGACATTAATTGATATGGCGTCATCCGGAAAGAGAATAGTTTTTTCGACTCACAGTAACATATTAGGTCAGATTTTTTATCTACTTCACAAATACAAACCCAGTCCAAGGCAAATACAAAATTTGATAGATGATGTGATAAATACTGAATATGAAAGTAAAAATGAAGAAGCAATAAGCGATTTGGCATTTAGTGTTTCCAAGGCTTTAGATTATGTTGAGTTCGACTCTTACTATGTAGATAAAGTTAACGCGGTAAGAGAAATTAATTTGGAAAAATTCGGCAATGGAATACCAGGGATAACAGATGAAGTTCTAATGAAGTTGTTGAACTGGACAGGAAAAATATCAGAGGATGAATAAAGAGGATAAAAATCATGAGCGGTACACTTAATGATGGTAATGAAATATATTCTACAAATTTCAAAGATAGTAATTGCAGTGTTACGATTAAGAAAGTTGATGAGTTTGTGGCTCTAATTAATATTGAGGAAACTTCTATTGGAAAAAGTACTCCCCACGCAGATTTAGCTTTAATTTTTAAAAAAGGCAAAAGGAAAATAATTATTTTCGAGTTAAAGGGTGTTGATTCATTAAAAGAAAAGGAAAAATACGAAATTCTTATGAAAAGAATAAAGAACAAACTGATTCCAACTGTTAATTTATTTTTGGAAGATACAGGTAAAGGTGGTAAACGGGAATCGAATAAAGTTGCTCAATTAAATGGGCATTCAGTTTTTGAATACGTAATTGTTGTTAAAAATGAATCTATAAGACAGCAATTTGTCGGCATTTTAATTGAGAAAAAAATAAATTTAAATTTGTCAGGGAAACAATTTGGTGTTCCCATAAATTTTCATTTAGAGAAAGAAGATTATTATCCCTCATAAAAAATTTTGTTATGGTCACATAAGATGAGGTGAATTAAGTTCACACAAGTGACAAACGTCTTTAAATTAATGATTTCCCTAAAAATTTTCTTAAAATGGGAACTGAAGACCTTTCATATACATTTTGGATTTTAAAATAACGCAGTTAATTTGTAAAATTCTTCCTTAATCAATCAATATATACTCTTAATTAATTACAATTAAGAATGGCAGCAGTAAGAATTGAGGGGGACTACTCCAACATAACAACATATTTCGGCCAAATGCTTTCAATTAAAAAACTAAGGGAGTTTGATCTTCACACTTTTCATCTCTATTTTGAAGGCTATCAGGGAATAATAGACGCAGACAGAGGGTTAACTGGCTTCTCAAAGGACTTCCCCGATTCCAAAAATGTCGGCAGGATAGTTTACATAGAATTCACAGCGAGTACAGGTTCTAAAAGTTTTTCCTTTAAAATCGGATGGGATTACGCTGAATTTGAGGGTATAGATGAAAAGTCATCCCAGAGTTTCATGGACCTTTTGGATCAATCCACATTTAGATTTTTTTAAAATGCATTTAAGAAAAATAATATTAACGAAAATGACAATACAAAAACATTAATTTATAATATTGTATGAGGTAGATAATGGCACAGATTAAACTTAGGGGTAGGTTGGATACTTTTTACAAGGTTAGGGTTGTATTTATTGTTTCATTTGTAGTTTCCTTTATGCTTACGACCAAAATTGGACAAAATTATATACCAAATTCCTCACTGGTTACAAACAATATTGTAAGTTTCTACAGTAACTCAAACATTCTTAATTTTTACGGTACCATTATGGGACTTTTAATGGCTGCTTATACAGTACTGATCTCAATGATACCTATATTCCATCCAGACAGTTTAAAGCAGCCAATATTTGGACAGATCAATCGTCTATTTGTTTTTACGATTATGATTGGTCTAGCATCAATGCTTCTCAATTTTGCAAGTTTTATAGTGAATAAGTCTTCTCAATATTTTCTGTTTATTGAAGTATTTTTGTTTATAGCCTTAATAACTGGCATTATCTTCTCTGTGCTTTCGCTGTCGGATATATTCAACATATTGAGAGGTAAGAAAATATCAAGAGAACTTCCAAGGGAAACTGGGAAAAGGGGTTCACGTATAAATCAAGAGAGCGAAAAAGATGGTTCAGCTAGATAAATGGATTATATTTTTTTGGTCTCTATTTATCTTAATATTAACAATATTCTCATTTCTTAGACTTTACCTTATTCGATGGTGGGAGAAGCATGAAGAAGTAATCGATCCTTCTTTTAATCCAAAAGTCCATGTTATAGTACCGTGTAAAGGCATTGATCTAAATATGGAAGACAATCTAAAGTCTATTTTGTCTCAGTCATACAAAAATTTCAGTCTTGTTGCTGTCGTAGATTCAGAAAATGATCCATCATTTGATTTACTCAAAAAATTGCACATAGATACCTTGAAGACAGATATGAGCTACAGTGGGAGTGGAAAGGTCAGGGCTATAAGTACAGCTCTTAAAGACATACCTGATGAAGATATCGTAATTCTTGTAGATTCGGATACTATGGTGAGTGAGAATTGGATTCTTTATCTTATTAATCCACTCAAGAAGCCTAGCACTGGTGCTGTAAGCACCTATCCTTTCTATATACCAGTTGACAATAAAAATTTCTGGGGCATGGTAAAAAAAATATGGGGCTACCTTGGAATAAATATGATGGAATTCAGACCTGCCAGATTTGTGTGGGGCGGCTCTGTAGCATTTAGAAGATCACTGATCGGGGAGAACGATTTCAAATCATTCAGTCAGGCAGTATCTGATGATGCGACCATTACTGCCATATGCAAGAGAAAAAATCTTGCAATTGAATATTCAAAAAAGGCAACACCAAAGGTATTGGTGAAAGAAGACAAATATTCCTTTATGGAATGGTCAAATAGGCAGATGGCAATCAGTCTTTCCTATGCAAAGTCGGCCTTCCATGTGGGCATTCTGATGTACGGACTTGTGATAATGTATATTATTACTCTTATACCTTTAACTTTGTTTGTCTGGTGGGGGTTTATTTTGGGCTATATACCATATCTTTTTAGCATAGGAGTCAATGTAAATAGGGATAGAAAACACATTGCGAGAACAGTGATAATTACCATAATAATGCCGTTCATATTTATTCTTAATATGATAAATGGTAACAAGATGAGCCATATAGAGTGGAGAGGAGAAAAATATGCACTTAGATGATAACTCCTCTTACAGATGATTGCACCTTTGCTTTTAGTAAACATAAACGTGCGGAAAAAATTTGCTGAGAAGATGATCTAATCCTATCCTTTTCGATCATTATCGTATTTATAGATAATCAGCATATAGACAATATGGCTTCACTAAAGCTTTATTATAAATTAGGAGTAATTGGATCATTGATTGTAATATTAATTGGAGTTGCAGTAATATTTCTTCACCAATTGACTTCGTATATTTCATTTTTCGGGACAGTTTCTATGGGTGCTGATGTTGTTACAAACATGGTTTTCGGTGTGGTTGCATTACTGGGTACTGAAATAAGCAGGAGAAAAAGAGACGTTGGATTGACAGCCATGACTGTAATCTCTTTTGCAGGAATACTCGCATATCCAGGTATTTTTACAATTGGTTACATAGTAGTTCTTATTGCAGTTTTGATAGCATTCATTAAAAAATAACCCAATACTTTATAATTTAGACCATTTTTTGAGGAAATTTTGGAACTAATACTGCACAATGCTCCATTATTCCTTAATCTGCCTAATTGTCTCCCCATTGGAGCATTCAAGCCATGTCATATGAGCCATTCCACAAGTGTCATTAAATAGAGTGATATTCCTATGTAATATTGATTCTTTTGAAAGGTGTTGATAAGAATCATTAAAGGGATTTATTTCAATTTTATGACCACGATATAACAAAATATTAATAGAAATCAATGATCAACCCTTATGGCATACGAGGCTGAAATTAGCAGAAGAAGACCTGGTTTATTCATTTTTTTGGTTGACCAGTCAAGATCAATGAGCAGAAAGATATCTGGTGGAAGTCAATCAAAGGCTCAGGAAGCGGCTGACGCAATTAATAAGCAATTAAATGAAATAATAAGCAGATGTACGAAGTCTGACGGAGTTAGACCCTATTTTGAGGTAGGTGTCATAGGTTATGGTTACAAGAGTGGTGAAGCAACCGGCTTAATTTCTGATGCGCCTATACCAATAAATGAACTTGAATCACACATTTTGAGAATGGAAAAGAAAAAGCAAAATATAGATGGCGAGGAGATAGAGATCGAATTTCCAGTATGGTTTGATCCTGTCGCATCCTTCGATACACCTATGGTCAAGGGCTTGACTATAGCAAAACAGTGGATTGAAGACTGGGTACAGAGAAATCCAGAGTCATTCCCGCCAGTTTTAATTAACATCAGTGATGGGGGGGCCACGGATGGTGATCCTGTTCCAGTAGCTGAGAATATTATGAGCATTGAGACCTCGGATGGGAAGACTCTTATTTGGAACTGCCATATTTCCGAAAAGGGAGAGAAGAGCGTAAGTTTTCCAACAGATGAGAGCCAGATTCCTGATGAGAAACACTCCAAGGAAATGTTTGAGATGAGCAGCGTTATACCGGATTCAATGCTTGCTATTGCCAAGGAGGAATATGCTAACGTTGATACTGGTGCAAGGGCTTACGTATATAATGCCAATTTAGAGGATCTCATAAGACTTCTGGATATAGGTACAAGGGTTGTTTATAACAAGGTCAAGTAATGACCATAAAATCTTTCAATTTTTCTAAGGTGGGAAACCGCCAGGAGGAGTCCGAGGACAGCTTTGCCTTAAACTCTCAAAAGGGGAGATATGCTATATGCGATGGCGCAAGTGATTCTATCTTTTCAGGTTTATGGGCAAAATGCTTAGCTGACAGCTTTGTTTCAGAGCCATACAATCTGGACAGTGAGGAAGAATATTTTCTCATGCTTACTGATGCAAGAAAAAAATGGTTTTCAAGCATTAACTGGGCTCGTTTACCGTGGAATGTGAAGAACAAATCCATAAGAGGTTCATACTGCACATTTCTGGGCGTATCAATTGTGAGTGATGATGCCATCTATTGCGATGCCTGGGCAGTTGGAGATTCCTGTCTTTTTATTTTCGAGGATAATAATTTTTCAAGCTTCCCGTTGACAAAACCGGAAGACTTTGGCGTTCATCCGGATCTTGTATGGAGCGGTTATGGTCACCCGATGAATGAAAGGAAGGAATATAGACCAGATTACAAAGTTAAGAAGTTATCTATTGAGATTCCAGAAGGCAGCAAAATAGTAATTGCGACAGATGCCCTTTCTAAATATCTGATGGAAGGGGGAGAAGAATCATTGAATAATGTTTTACAGAATATGCATTCAAGGGATTTCTTCGATGAAAGGCGTAGTGATGGCTCAATAAAGAATGACGATTTGTCAGCAGTTATTATTTCATTTTCATGATCTTTGGAAGATCAACACCATCCCAGTCTGGATCATGAGTTATGTATTCCTTCAATATTTTGGCCAATCTTAAGGATTTACCTCCAAGTTTATCTAGCTTTAAAAAAACCTCAGACTTTTCTGGAGAATTAAAATCATTTATGTCAAAGAGGAGTTTATCAGGATCGTTCTGGTTATGTACCCAGAGATCTGGAGATTTTGAAAGTGCATAAAGAGAAAGATAGATGACAAGTGCTGAAAAATTATCCAGTCTGGGTCCGTAATATTTCCCTCTTTTTGGGTGCTGAAAAGACTCGTGGCCAAGTTCTTCTGAACCTAAATTACTCAGGGCTTTTACAAACATTCCATCATAATCAATTATTTTGATCTGCAATTTGTCTGTAATCAAAATGTTATCCCCTGAGAGGTCACCGTGGGCTATGGACTGTGACTGCATATCTATGACACATTGTAAAAATGATTTTGCTATTGCACTCATTTTTGCAGAGTCCTTGTAATTTTCATTTACATAATTAAACAGAGTCTGACCCTCAATCCATTCCATGGTTATGACCGGGAAATATTCTGAGGGCTTGGAAGGTGTTCTTACAGCATCTGCATAATATCTGAAATCAATTAAAAATGGGAGTCTGGCGCTCTCAATTTTTTTACTTATTTCGTAATATCTGATGTCTATATATTGGCTCGCCCTTGTGAAACATTTCATAGCATAGAAATTCTCCTTCATTTGAAATTTGAATACAACACCAAAATTTCCAGCCCCATGAATTAACGACTTGTATTTTACATTGGAATTTGGGATGAATTTTGATGAGCGCAGGTCATCATATTTTTTTGATATACTAAAATCCACGTTTTGCAGTGCCTGTGCGTATGATGAAGAATTCGGCCAGCTTCTTTTGGTCCTCTGGGGAGGTGGAGATGATGGGCTCTCCTCCTCCTTGATCTCCTGACTTGACTTGTTGAATTCACTTATTCTTTCCACATCATCCTTAAAATCACTTAGCTCCTTCTCTATTCTTGCAAATTTTCCATCCTTTCCAAGTACATAAAAGGAGAGATGATATTGTCTTTCTATGTCTATCCTTAAATTTATTCTGAATGATCCATCTCTCTTTCTTAATTTTTTAACAAAGTCTCTCCCTTTGTAATCCCTTATTGTAACCTCGACCATTCTTAGGTATTTGTTATTTTCTGGAACAACCCTTATGAGCATTCTTTTTTTCTTCTCGTCATAACTGATTCCCTCAGCCCTAGCATTGGGTAGCACTTCCCTGTATTTTTTATAGAGAATTTTTTTTATCCCCTTCAATTCAGACTGTTCAGATTCCATTACCTTCCTCTGATAGACGCATTATGCTTAATAATATTAAAATCTATGCCCCTTCCACCTAACATGTGGAAAATATATAATCGATTGTCCATTGAGGTTTAAGAATTATGTCAAATAAGGAAAATATCATTATTTCTGCAAATCCTGGATCAGGAAAAACAGAGAGAATTGCTGAAGAAGTTGTATCGAAGATAAGGAATGGTATAAACCCACAGGACATTCTATGCATAACATTTACAAAGAAGGCTATGGGCGAAATGAGGGAAAGAATATGGAATAAGATGGTTGAAAAGGAATCGAAGGCAAATCCACCAAGAGTAGAGACATTTCATTCATTTTCCCTATCCCTTTTGATGGATCATGGATTGTATTCAGGAACAGTCTCAGAAAGATTCATGCGATATTCTATAATTCAGAGCATGTCCAGAAGAAATCTGATGAATTACGGAATTGAGACTTTGATGAAGGATTATCCCTATATGATTAACGTGGGAAAATTAGTAAATGCAATAAAATTTCTCAAAAGCTACGGTATATACCCAAATTCTATAAACAAGGACAAACTTATAAAGGATATTGAGCACATATATGAAACCGAAGGTGGTGTAAAGGGTTACACATATGAAGAGATGAAAATACTGGGTGAAAAATTCATTCAGATTTTTACCGACTATGAAATGTCAAAGAAAACCGGATTTCTTGATTATAATGATTATTTGATTAAGGCCATAGAATATATGGAGCAGGGCTATCCAAAATACAAATATGTATTTGTTGACGAGGTACAGGATATAAGTGAGATTGAATCAAAAATAATTTCACTTTCGGCCCATAGGTATTTTCTTGTAGGTGATCAGAAGCAGGCAATTTTTGGCTTTCAAGGTGGGAATACAAAATCCTTTGAACGATATCTAAACAACCCCAATTTCTACCAGGATGGTATTGACGGAACCAGAAGACTTCCTGAAAACATAAAAAATTACTGCGTAAATTTTTATTTAAAGTCGGAACCGGGATACGCTGGAAAGGAATTTGACACCTTTCGATCTCACCTTAAGGAATGGGAAGGCACCGTTGACCTCATAGTTCCTGAGGATGAAAAATCAATAGTTGAGCTATTAACTCAGATATCTGAAAAAATTATTAAATCTGCTGATAAAAAGGAAACTATTGGCATAATTACGCGTACTAATTCTCAGGCTGCTGAGATATCGTCAAGCCTCACATCTCATAACATAGAACACCAAAAAATATATGGAGAAGGGGTGGACGAGGAAGCAAGCAGGGACATATATCTATTCCTAAGGGGGATTTTCAGCGACAGGGTTGAGGATATGATCGCAATGCTCTATTCTCCATATTCAGGATTGTCTCTTAAGAAAGCGATGGAATATGCAGATAAAATAAAATTTTCTGAAAATCCCCAGGTTCTACTTCCTGAGGAGATAAAATTTCTTAGGAAGGAATATGTAAATGATAAAAAAAGCCTTAAGAAACTATTTACTGACTATATAATTCCGTACAGTCTGAATCTAGGGCCGGAATATTTTTTCACTGCGAAAGATATATATGGAACACTGGACGAGTATTTCGATTACATAGGAATGGAGAACTTCACAACCCTATCGGATTTCCTCCTGTTCCTTATGCAGAGCAATGCCGGTGATGAAGATATACCAGAATACTCAAGGATAAGTGTTTTAACAGTGCATAAGGCCAAAGGTCTTCAATTTGACCACGTCATCTATCTACCGAAATATGTAAGAGGAAAGGACAGGTCACCTGTGGATACTGTGGTTGAACTTGTACTGAAACAGTTTGGTCACAGCTATGGCTTTGAGGAGCGGGAGAGGGAGGAGAATAGAATAGATTTTGTGGCCATATCAAGAGCCAGAAAATCCCTGTATATTCTGACAGGAAAGAAAAATGCTGATAGATATAATGTGGAACCATGTTCCATGAAATACGGAAGGATAGAGAACAAAATTGAAAATGAATTTGTAACGCTAAAATCACTTATGGAAAATAAGAAAAAGGAGAAAGGCGATCCCTGGATCGTTAGTTATATTGAAAAGAAAATGAAAAGCTTCCAGAACCTTAGTTTTACCATGATGTCCAATCTAAAAAAGGGGAGACTTGAGGATTTTGTAATAACATACATTCTTGGAATCAGAGAAAGTTCATCAGCGGCAGATTTCGGTACAAAAATACATTCCTATATTGAGAATTATATCAACACAAAGGAGAAGCCTCAAAATCTCATGGATCCAAATGAGCTGGAGGCGTGGAAGAATTTTGCAGAATATGACAGAGTTATTACACAGAATTATAAGGGCAATTGGATCGAATCGGAATTAAAAATAAAGAAAAACGTAAAGGAAATTATAGGAAATACAGAGGATTCCGTTAATATTGATGGAAGGATCGATGGTGTATATACATACATGGATGGGAATATTGAAAAATATGTGGTTGTTGATTTCAAAACATCAAAGAAACCCAATCCAGAATATGCCCAGCAATTGTCCCTGTACGCATATCTGTTTTCAATTGAAAGGTCCATTAACCTTGAGAGCATAGAATCGGAAATAGCCTACATATCCCTAAGGGAGGAAAAGATCAACACAGGTCGAATGCAATGGAAGAATGAACGAATACCCTATGAAATAGAGATGAGAAGCTTTGAGGAGGTAAAGGAATATATAGAAAAATTCCTAACGTACAGAAGATCCACGGAAGCATTTATAAGGGATGTAATGGAAGAAAGGGGAAATTCTAAATTGTTCAGGCAATTTCAGGAGGAACTAAAAGGAGAACGTGACCTATGATATCATTGCCTGTGTATCTTATGATAGACATATTTACCTTCGGCGGTCCCCTCTTCATATCAATTGTGGGTAGGGTAAAATTTCTGGAACATTATAAGGCGACAGTTACTTCAATAGTAACAGTGGCAATTCCCTATATCATATGGGATATGCTTGTAACTGGAGTAGACTGGCATTTTAACCCCAAATATGTTCTTCCCATAAGAATAGTCGATCTTCCCATTGAGGAGATTCTGTTCTTTTTTGTGGTTCCCTTTGCGATGTTATTTGTGTTTGAATATATCAGGGAATATTCAAGGGAGAGAACAGTAGAGGGATCATCGGTGCTTTATGTGTCATCAATAGCATTTGTAATTATAATAATTCTTACGTTTTTGTCTTACAGTATTCAGTACCTTTTCCTTGCATTGATCTCCCTGGATGTGCTCTTTGTGTCGCAATTCCTCTCCAATTTCAATCTTTTCCGAAGCAAGAATTATTGGTTATACATGCTGACTGGAGTAATCGCATTTCTCATAGTGAATTACATTCTAACTTCACTGCCCGTGGTTGAATATTACACTTCAAGGATTCTAACCACATCTTCATGGAATGGACGTATAACAACCATACCAATGGAGGATTTTATATACAATTTTTCCTTGCTATCTTTCTATCTCTTCTTCTATAAAATGTATGAAAAATATCTTTGAAAATTAGAGGTTTAGTTCTTTCCTCGCATTTTCAAATTCACTCTCCATTAGGGTATTTCCCAAATTTTCCTTACTTATGATCCTACAAGGGTGATGGGTTCTTGAAGAAATGAAGGCATTTAGGATTATTCTCATCTTCGAGGGTTTGATCTTTTTTGAATAAACAACGAATGGATTCTTGTATATCTTTTTGGCAGTCCACAGATACATATCAGTTGCAACTTTCACCGGAATGAGGTTTTTCTGGTCTATGAATGCAAAGCCCTCCTGCCCCAGTTCATTCCACTTTCGGAATCTTTCAATTTCGTATCTCATAAGGGAGATGAACTGTTTCTTCTTTTGAACTGTTTCACTGTATTCCAGAGTTTCAAGGCCAAATTTATGTAAATCCTCCTGTGGTAAATACTGTCTTCCAAGGGACAGATCCTCCGAAACATCCCTTATGAAGTTTATAAACTGCATTGTTCTTCCAAGCATTCTCGCATTGAAAAGCGCCTGATAGGGCAAATCAAGTATTCTTGACATCATTAATCCTATAACCTCAGCCGATCCATACATGTAGTCAATTGTCTCATCTATGGTTTGATATTTTTTATGGTGAAGGTCCATTTCCATGCTGTCCAGAAATGCCATTATCCAATCAGAGTTGAAATCTCTTCTCCTGGATAGATCAACCATATCCCTTATGATTTCATCTTCGCACTCCTTTCCCTTAAGGCACTCTTCGGTTTCTCTCCTGAACTTTAGAAAATCGTTTGTTTTCTGAGGTATACTGTCAACCAGATTATCGGCTACTCGCACGAAGGAGTAGAGTGTGGTGACATCCTTCCTTATACCCTCAGAAAAGAATCTGGAACTATTGTAATAGGTCCGGCTCCCCTCTTTGAATATCTTTTTCTTAGTGGTTTTCAATCTTTCTCCCATTTAACTCCCCCTCCTTAACAAAGTCGACGCCGTTGTGAATCTCCTTGAGAGATTCTGTTGCAACTGAGGCCGAAATTATAACCATGGGCATACCTATGCCAGGATTTGTGTACTGACCAGCATAAAATAGATTTGACACCCTCCTGCTTATGTTCTTTGGACGGAACATGGCTGTCTGGGAAAGTGTGTGAGCCAGTCCAAAGGCAGATCCTTTCAGGGAATTGTACTGGCTTGCAAAATTCTGCGGGCCAAAGAATCTCTTCACAACAATCCTGTCTTTCAATTCTTCCCCGGTCTGTTTTCCTATGATCTCAAGCACCTGATCTAGATATCTGTTGTATATTTCCTCGGTGGCAGTCAGGCCGGCTGAAACTGGAATCAGAACCACAATATTCTCATGATCCGGTGGTGCCACTGTACTGTCTGTTTTGCTCGTCATGGAGACATAAAAGGAAAATTTCTCCGGCCACGTATGATTACTGTATATTGATGAGAAGTGTTCTTCCCAGTCATCCATAAGGAACAAGTTATGATGTTCCAACCCCTTGATTCTCCCTTCAATTCCAAGGTACATCATTATTACAGATGGAGCAAGTACTCTGGAATTCCAGTAAGTATCATCATGCTCCCTCGATTGCTCTGGAAGAAGTTTATTTTCAGTAAAGGAGTATGGACAGGCAGATATGACATAATCTGTTTTTATATATCTGCTGTCAGTCATAATTCCATCAACGGTATTTCCAGTTGTGTCCAGATACCTGGCGCTTTCACCGAATATAAAATCCACTCCTTCCTGCTTTGCTATATCATACAGGGATTCCACAATCTTTCCTATGCCTCCCATGGGATACCATATCCCTGCATCGAAATCTACCGAAACCATCAAATCGTATATTGATGGTACATTGAATGGAGATCCTCCAAGGAAAACTGTTGTAAATTCCAGAATCTTCTGCAGTTCCTCATTTTTGAAATATTTTTTAACATGGCTATGGTAAGATTGGAACAATCTTATCCTGCTCTTTGAAGCAGCAAGGAGCATTTTGAATGTATCCATCCTGTTTTTGTAATTGCTCCACAGGAAGTTTTCCATTGAGACCTTATATTTCTTTCTGGAGCTGGATATAAATTTATCCAGCTTCTTTCCTCCATTCTCCTCCATCCCATCGAACAGATTCCTTATTCTTTCATAGCCGTCAGGTATGCTTATTGCGTGGCCATTCTGGAAGAACAACTTGTAGTGAGGGTCAAGCTTTACCAGGTTGAGCTCCTCATCAATATTTCTTCCTATCTTTTCATAAAACCACCTGAATACCTCTGGCATCATTACCCAGGAGGGCCCCATGTCAAAGGTAAATCCATCGGCCCTCAGAACTGATGCCACTCCTCCCGGTTTTTGGTTCTTCTCCACCACTGTAACAACATAATTCTTTCTTCTCAGAAGTATTGCTGAAGCAAGTCCGCTTAAACCTGCGCCAATAACAACGACCTTCTTAGCCTCTGGAAGTTCCATCATCAATTGGAACCACCCCTTTTTGTCTGTTCCTTATCCTTGATATATTTTGGAAAATCCTTAACTATGTTTGGTCTGGAGTAAAATTTGGGCGCATATAGAAAACCAAAGCTGTATCCTTTCTTTCCACTACTGTATCTGTGATGTATTTCATGGGCTGCTATGATTCTGTTAAGATATTTTGAAAACTGTGGCCTCTTTACCTTTATTCTCTGATGGAATATTATATCATGAAAAATAGCGTAACCTGCACCGTAAAGAGTCATACCTACCCCAATCCAAAAATAGGGCATTGATAGATTTCTGAATCCAAAGTATATGAGTATTATGGCAATTATGGCAAACCCTATTGAGTATGCATCATTCTTTTCCAGTATGCCTTTTTTAGTTCCGGGTGGTCTGTGATGACTCTCATGAAGAAACCATCCAACACCATGCATCACATATTTGTGAAGTGCCCATGCAACACCTTCCATGAGGATTGCACTGGCAATCATTATTCCTACACCAGTAAGTATTACGGTATAATCCATAAGTATGTAGAGTTTAAAATAAAATCAATCCATGTAAAATAAATTTTGACAACTGATATTCCATAATTATCTAGTTTTTTCTTATAAGATTACCTATGACCAATGCGTAAACCACTATGAATACTATCACTGCAGGTATGATTCCAACATTTACCTCGGGCGCAAATACCAGAAGAAAGATGAATCCAAAGGATACTATAAGAACACCACCTCCTATTTCTGAGACATGGGTGGAAAAACTATTGAGTTCTCTCCTCACTTCAGCCGGGTCGTATCCTGATCTTACCATAGCCTTCCATAATTTTCCTGAGGTTTCCTGCGATATCAATAAGATAATGGAGAATTCAAGTATTAGGAGCAAAAGGGAAAGAAATCCTGCGGACTTGGGATTTATGGCGGAAAGGGATGGTGCAAAGGATGAAACGTAACCTGTTGAAAAAATTATGGCAAGGATTGGGAACAGGAATGTGAAAAATTTGATTTTGGAGAAGCCATTCAGGTTAATCTGTTCACCCTTATTTCTCGATGGCAACATTACCGAAATCAGGAAGAAGAACAGATACAGGGATGCCAGAACATATCCTACGTTACTATCGGCACTCAGTAAAAAAGCAAGGAAAAATATTAACCCTCCTGAGAGAGATAGCAGGAATGAAATGTCCATTTTCATTTTACCACCCATTGAGTCTCCCCAGGTTAAGGGCAGCATGTCCCAGACTTTCACTAACTGGGTCCCATATTACGTCACCAAGATAGGAATCTTTATTTTTTATGGATGCCCTTGGAACAAAGAGACCCTGGATTCTTTCATCTATTTTTCTGGCTACTATACCTTCTGGTCTTATATTCACCACTGTAACGAGACCACCGATTGAAATAAGTTTTCTTCTCAATTCATCTATGAGAAATCTGTTCCTCTCATCTATTGAAGTAATAACAGCTATCCTTGCCTTCGTCTCAAGGACAAGTCTTGCCATTGTTTTATCTATAGGATATGAAGATGTGATTACCCTCGACGATTCTACTCTGAGAAGTATCTTTTTGATCTGATTAAATGTGTCTGTTCCTGAGGAAGGGACCACAAAGTCCTGTCTTCTTACCATCCTTGATGATATAGGCCAATAACCAACATTGTAACCTCTTGATATGAGGTAGTTTGATCCTGAAAGAATAAGTGATATGGCGTATTCCAATGGGTTCTCATATTCTGTCCCACGCCTCATGAGCATGGAGGTGTCCAGATAGAATATGTATGTTTTCATTCCTTCTCTTTCATACTGATTTACCATCAATCCTTTCTGAAATTGAACTCGTGCAGAAGCCTTCCAGTTTATGGATTTAAACGGATCGCCAGGCGCATATTCCCTTATGCTCTCAAAATCAGTTGTTGGTGGTCCAAGTCTTGTCATGGAATTTCTTGGCTTTGGTTTCCTCGTTTTTAATATAAACTGGCTTTTCTTAAGCATTTTTATTTCAGGGTCTATCTGAATATTCTTTCCAACATTAACATCAAACTTCCTTGTCTTACCAGCTCCAATCAATGGGTTAAAATCGATCATCAGATTGGTCCATGAAAAGATGCCCCTTCTCATGGCTTTTCCTCTGTATGTAAAAGTTTCCCTCCTTTCCCAGAAACCTTTGTAAAATACGTGGACGTTTGTGCCATCAACAATCTCCATCTCGTCATAGGTTGGCATTGAAATATTGACAAGCCCGTAGCCACCCCTAATGCTTATTTCTACGGAAACTTCAAATTCATCACCAACCCTTATTCGATCAGGGATTTCATATGAATAATCGAGATGGACATCCATTTCTGCATATACAAGCATTGCAAGGAATATCAGTGGGAACACAAATACTGCAATCATTATTTTCTGAGTCGCAACCAATCCACCAAAGGCTATTCCGCCGGAAATTATTGTAAATAATATAACCTGCTTATTCCACGTGCCAATCAAATTTCATCACTTTGGCACTTCTAATTTTTCCAGAAATTCATTTACGACGTCTTCCTGCTTCACCTCATCCATGACCTGCTCTGGTTTAAGAACAAGACGATGAGCTATGCAATTAACAGCCATGGCCTTAACATCATCAGGGATCACAAAATCTCTCCCCTTTACCATGGCATATGATCTGGATACACGAAGCAGTGAAATGATGGCTCTTGGGCTTGGCCCAGCCATTACTCTCCTGTCATTTCGCAACTCTCTAAAGGACGAAATATATTTCATTATCTCATCATCCACCGAAATATTCTCACTGATTTCCTGTAGTTTTAATAGAGACGTTTGATCGAGAATTTTTATTGCCTTAGATGAAGGATCATCTGTTTTCCATTCCTTTCTTCTTCTCAATATTTCCAGATCGTCCTCGGGATATCCAAAGGAAAGTTGTATCATAAATCGATCCATCTGAGCCTCGGGGAGTGGATAAGTCCCCTCAAATTCAATGGGATTCTGTGTTGCTATGACCAGAAATGGGGATGGCAGAGATATGGTCTCGCCTTCAATTGTAACCTGTTTTTCCTCCATGGATTCCAGAAGTGCAGCCTGGGTTTTTGGTGGTGCCCTGTTGATCTCATCTGCAAGAATTAGATTGGAGAATATGGGTCCCTTCATGGTTTCAAATTGGCCAGTAGAAGCCCTCCAAATTCTTGTTCCTGTTATGTCGCTTGGTAGAAGATCAGGCGTAAACTGAATTCTCTTGAAGGAGAGACCAAGAACGGAAGACATAAGCTTTGCCACGAATGTCTTGCCTATACCAGGGTTATCCTCAAGTAGAATATGGCCAGATGAAATTATTGCAGATACCATCTTTGATAGATTTTCCCTATCACCTACGAAATATTTAGAAATCTCATTTACTATACCCGTTGTTCTGTTTAGACTCTCTTTAATGTCATCTTCAAAATTACTTTTCATACAATTTTTCACTCCTTTCTATATTTCTCAGGATACCGTCCATTATTTTTCGTCTTTTCTCTATTTCTCTCCTTATTCTCTGCCTGCTACTTTCAATATCCAGTGAAAATTTTATTGGCAATTTATATTCAACTATGGGTTTTAAAAATCTCTCCACATCATCATTACTGAAACCTGTTTCTGAAAGATAAGTAGATAAATTAATTAAAATCTTTTCTTTTCGTCCATTTGCTTCAAAGTCCTTAATTGATTCCGCAACTTTTGATATCTTCCCTATTTCAGTCACACTCTCTTTCTTGTTGAACTTCGCATAAACCTGAAATGAATTCCTTTGGGTCATTGAAGACAGTGAATTATATCCTTGAAACAGTATTCTTATAACTACTCCTACACCAATTATGAATATTATTACTAGCAGAGAGTCCTTGTAAGTATTTATGGTATTTTGTAAATATAATCCATAGAGAAAACCTACAAGCGCAAAGGAGACCAGATAAAAATCTCTGTTAGAAACCATAAAGCCAGCAAGCTTTGAAATCTCCTCCTTTGGATTTTCAAGATAGTAATAGAATGGTGATGTCAGAACCATTACAACGGCTGCAAAGGAGAAAGCGTAAGTAAGATCGACGAGCGATGGTTGCGTTGAACTAAAAAGTGCCAGTATGAAAGGGAAGAATGATATGGAAAATTTTTTTGTTGCGTTTGTGACAGCCTCATCAACATGATACCTTTCGCTGTGTGCGTAAAGATAAATTGATGAAAAGATAAAAGTTAAAATGAGAAAACTATAAATCAAAGCATCCTCCAGACTTATTAAATCTCTGGCGGAAGAAAACAGAATGGAGAATACAATAACATATACAATAAAAGAAGATATGAGTGGCGCAATAATTATTTTTGCATATGAAGATAGTAGAAATCTCTTCCTATTTTCCAGGAACACTGAGATCTGTCGTCCTATCAAATATATGGATATTGAGAGGAGAAAAAGACCTATGACGGGAGGGAGTAAAGATAAAATGAAAACGATCATTAACAATAAACCTGCAATACCCTCTAATGGGTATTTTCTATTGGTTCTATTGCCCAAAATTCTCACTTCTCCATATTATAAGTGGGTTTTTCATTGATCTCTTTAGATCTCTTAGAAATTCTTCATATTCCATTCTGGAAATATTCTTTTTACCATAGAATATCCTTTCGAAAGTGTGAATCATATTTAATGCCCTGCTCTGATCGGCAATCCTCTCTTCAATGGTATTGTTTCCAAGGATTTCTCTCAAGGTTTTTGTCATTTCTCTCTCGAGAATTTCCTCTCCAAGATTAGCTCTCACTGTATCCACAACATCCTGTTCATAAATATTTCCCATTATGTCCAATTTTTCAATTTTTTCTTTGTCAATTATTTCAATTGTATTTATTCCTTCATTTATTGAAAGTTCTCCCCTATTAAATTCTTTTGATACAGGTTCTGAATTGAGAGACATTGAAATGCCATTCTTAATTTCGTACTGCAATTTATCTTTGAAATTCCATAGAGGTGGAAGATCTTTTCCAATAGGTAAAACTAAACCATCAATAGGAGGTATTGTAAAGTAAGGAATAGCGGTCTTTATCATAATAGGACTATTCCCAGCTTTATTCTCGTTTCCGTCCATTACCAGAGGTATCTCGGAAACTTCCTTTTCATCTTTTTTATCCTTTCTTTGCTTTGAAATTGCTCTTGCGGCAGGCTTTCCTCTCCTTATTACCATTACTACCACAAGGATCGCTGTCAGGACAATTACAATGGCAATTAGTATAAGCGGGTTTATGATTATTCTAAATACATTGTTTTGAACATTTGTTATTTGGGTTGTTTTGCCAGCTCCTGTACTTCCGCCACCCCCCGGAGTGCTGGGTTTGCCTCCTCCCACCAGGCTTAAATTGAGAGGTGGGAACTTGAAGTGAAATGGATCAGGGAACGAGAAGTTAATTATGGGTATGTTGAAAGGATTCTTCAAGTTAATACCGGGAAGATGAAAATTTATTGGAAAATTTGGTAAATTCAATCCAAGACCCGAACCAGCACCATTTCCAAAACCATTCCCCCCACCAGAGCCACCTCCTGAACCTCCTCCAGATCCTATGGAGCCTCCACCGGATCCACCTCCTCCTTGAACTGGTTGAATCACAGTAATTGCTGATATGAGCAACCATGTAACAACAAGAATAGCAATTATGGAAACTATGGCACTGCGCCAGTTCATAATATATGAAATAATTTGATTTATTATAATGTTATGTTTGAATCTTTGATGATGGTAATAGATATATATGCGAAATGGCTATTTCCTATGTTATGATAGTTCTTGATCCTGACGAAAATGAGATTTTACAGGAAAAAAGTGTGATGATTCAAAATGGTGCAAAGGTTGAAAATGGTGTAATCCACGTTACAAATAAGAGGATTCTCTATGAAAAGCAGGGTGAAAGAAAATTAAGGAGAGCTGAGGCTTCTAAAATATTTCTTGAAATACCCATGTATGAAATAGTGAATGTCGCTTCAGCGGTGCCCAAAATGAGTCTGATGACAAAGAAAAAACTAAGTGTTGAATACAGGGACAATGGAGAAATGAAAATTGTTGAATTTGAAATAAAGCACCCTGAATCTCTTGTGGACACGATCAAAAACTGGGCAACAACATCAAAAAGAGAACATGAAGAGAAAATGAAAAGTGAAGATCAGGAAAGATTTAGAAGAGAAGTAGAACTGGCAAAGGCTAAGGCAGCAAAAAGTAATGTAAATATGATAAATCTGGGAAATGGGAACCAAAGAAGAGATGTACCTGCTGATAGCGGAAAGAGCAATATGCCAAGGAAAGTTGATACAATAGAGGTATGCCCTGAGTGCGGAGAAGTAGTTCCTGAAAATAGTAAATTTTGTCCTCACTGTGGATATAAGATTCACGACTGACTATTCATTTTTTAAAAATATTTAGGCAAAATCTTAATAATTGTTTATTAATTAACAATCGTGGACACAAATTTAGAATCCGTTGAAAACTGGGTAAAAGCCCAGAATATAAAATCAACCAAGGACATTGAAGTCCCAAAGATTCTCTTTGATCAGGTTATTGGTCAAGAAGAGGCAAGGGAGGTAGTTAAGAAAGCCGCCCTTCAGAAAAGACATGTCCTTTTGATTGGTGAGCCCGGTACTGGTAAGTCTATGCTGGCCCAATCAATGGTCGATTTCTTACCCAAGGAAGAACTTGAAGATATTGTTGTTTTCCACAATCCCGAGGATAATAACAGACCAAAGATAAAGACATTTCCGGCAGGAAAAGGGAAAGAGATTGTAAGACAATACCAGATTAGGGCCGAGCAGGAGAGAAGAGACAAATCAAGAATGTTTGTGACTCTTGTATTCTCAATAATACTTGTAGGTTTGATTATTTCAGTCTTAACAACCGATTATTACATAGTTTTCGTTGCCATAATGGCAGCAGCCATGGTTTACTTTATATCGGCCGTGAATCCAGCAATGAGAATTGAAAAGGCCATGGTGCCGAAAGTTCTGGTTTCCCATTCTCCAAATGATAAGCCACCATTCATCGATTCTACTGGGGCCCATTCCGGTGCACTTCTTGGGGATGTCAGACATGATCCATTCCAATCAGGAGGTCTTGAGACGCCTTCCCACGAAAGGGTCGAGGCAGGAAACATTCACAAGGCACATAAGGGAGTCTTGTTTATAGACGAAATAAACCTTCTGAGGCCTGAGAGCCAGCAGTCACTTCTTACTGCAATGCAGGAGAAAAAGTTCTCAATATCCGGGCAGAGCGAAAGAAGTACCGGAGCACTTGTTCAAACTGAACCCGTGCCCTGTGATTTTGTTCTTGTGGCTGCAGGAAACCTTGATGCAATACAGGGAATGCATCCAGCTCTGAGATCAAGAATAAGAGGATACGGATATGAGGTATATGTGAGAGATTCAATGGAAGATAATGACGAAAACAGGAAAAAATTGGTTCAATTCATTGCACAGGAAATCGTTAAGGATAAAAAGATACCTCACTTCGACGAAGGAGCTATCATTGAAATCATAAAGGAAGCACAGAAGAGATCAGGAAGAAGAGGAAAACTTACACTGAGGTTGAGGGAACTTGGAGGTCTCATAAGGGCTGCAGGAGATGTAGCCATATCTGAAAAGGCATCAATCGTTACAGCTGATCACGTTACCAGAGCAAAGGAGTTCAGCAAGCCCTTGGAACAGCAGATTGCAGATCGTGCTCTGGAGGTAAAACGTTTATACAAAACCTTCAACAATCAGGGGACCTCAATAGGCACAGTGAACGGCCTTGCAGTAATGGGTGGAAATAACGGTATGGCAGAATATACTGGTATAGTGATGCCAATAGTGGCAGAAGTAACTCCATCC
This sequence comes from Cuniculiplasma thermophilum, assembly GCF_052315355.1. Classification (NCBI taxonomy): domain Archaea; kingdom Methanobacteriati; phylum Thermoplasmatota; class Thermoplasmata; order Thermoplasmatales; family Cuniculiplasmataceae; genus Cuniculiplasma; species Cuniculiplasma thermophilum. Next base: position 21,865 of record NZ_JBLSDF010000001.1, on the reverse strand, counting down.
CAGACAAAGGGTCATGGAAATGTGATTGCAACCGGAAAACTAGGGGAAATAGCCAAAGAAGCGGTTCAGAATGTAACTGCTGTATTCAAGAAGATAAGTGGAAAGGATCTTTCAGATATGGATATACACATACAGTTTATAGGCACTTACGAAGGAGTTGAAGGTGATAGTGCCAGCGTTTCTATTGCAACTGCCGTAATATCTGCCATAGAGGAGATACCCGTCAATCAGAATATTGCCATGACTGGTTCCCTGAGCGTCAGGGGTTATGTTCTTCCAGTGGGAGGGGTTACAGCTAAGGTTGAGGCCGCTATCGAAGCAGGTCTTGAGAAGGTTATTGTGCCCGCCTCAAATTACGGAGATATAATCCTAGATCAGAATCACAAGGATAAAATACAGATAGTTCCTGTAAACACAATCGAAGAGGTTCTTGAGAATGCACTGGAAAAGACTCCAGAGAGACAGAACCTTCTTGACAGAATAACAGGAATATTAAAATCGGGAACAAACATAACTCCCAAGGGTAGTCGTGCAGGACCAAACGTCGCTTAAAATATATAGAATTGATTCAGATGGGAAAATTTCCGATCTGCATTCTTTTTTTTCCAATCAGGATCATTTTGTGGTTTTTTTAAGGCAGTCATTTAATGAGCCGGTTGAATTTATCACAGAGGCTTACAAAAGATCAAGAAATTATAAAAAAACCAGATTCAAAGAACAGGCTTCATACTTTATGTGTCTAATTGCTGGGGAAACAAAACTTGAAAAGGCAATATCTGCCGCAGGCTTCCTACCAGATGACAGATCTTCAATTATAATCACTGACTCTGATGATGTAATAAGGGATATCCTAAATAAAGGTCTTTCTCTGAGTGAGTATATTACGGACAGAAATGATGAAAAGAAATTATACGGAGAAATGACTCTCGTAGAATTGGAGCTGATTAAATCTGACTGAACATAAGTTTTTAGCATATGGTGGTCATCTAAACATTGACGTTTTGATATACGTTAATAGGATCACAGACGACATTACACTTCCCGTAAATAATGTAGAAGAGGAATTCGGAGGCACAGCTGGAAATTTTACAAGAATTGCAGCAAAATTGGGATTACCATTTAGGCTATATTCAATAGTATCAGAAAACAGCCATAAGGGCTATATAAAATTTTTGAAGGATTTATCAGTTGATACAGAGGGGATAGTTGTAACCAGAGAAGATTATGGTCCCGTATGTTACGCAGTTAATGATGGCAATGACCAGAGATATTTCATGGCAGAGGGTCCAATGAAGAGGCTTCCCTACAAGATTCTTGACGAGTTTTATGAATATATGCACCTCGGAACAGGAAATCCTGAGCTCAATTATCAGTTAATGAACGAATGCAGATATGATAAACTTGTATTTGATCCATCGCAGGAAATTTTTTATAAATACAACAGCAAACAGATTGACGACTTTCTAGATAGAGCAGATATTATCATGGGAAATAAAAAGGAGATAGACTTCATGCTTGATAAGACCAATCAAAGTATGAGTGATCTGAGGGCGAAGAAAAAAACAGTTGTTATGACAGTCGGTTCTGAGGGATGTCAGGTATATTCAGAAAAATCTTTTCAGATTCCTTCTTACGGGACTGTTGTTAATGGAAATACCCTGGGGGCAGGCGATACATTCAGGGCAGGATTTTATCTTGGTTTATACAATGGAATGGATCTTGAAGAATCAGTTGCGTGTGGAAATGTTGTCTCCTACAATATAGTGAAGGATGGTCTCAGAAAGTTTGACATACCAAAGGAAACTATATTAAGTGAGGGAAAAAAATTAAGTGAAAAAGTGATCAGGTTCAATGGGAATTTATAGTTTCGAAGGTAGAGTTCCGCAGATTTCCGATGAGGCCTATGTTTTTCCTACTGCATCCATAATAGGGGATGTCAGGATAAAGGGTAAGGTCTGGGTCGGTCCCGGTGCTGTCATTCGAGGTGATTACGGCACTGTCATTATAGATGATGGAACGGCAGTTGAAGATAATGTGGTTATTCACGCAAGACCAGGAAAGGAAACGAAAATTGGAAAAAATGTGACTCTGGGACATTCCTGTGTGATTCATACTGCAACCATTGGTGATAATGCAGTCATTGGTATGCATTCTACGGTGACTGATTTTGCAGAAGTAAAGGAATGGGCAGTTGTGGCAGAACATGCCCTGGTCAAAACAAGACAGATCATAGATGCAGAAACGGTTGTGGGTGGTGTACCTGCAAAGCCCATAAGATCGGTGGATGAAGAGTACAAAAGATTGTGGGCAGATTACAAGCACAACTATACGTCATTCTGTGAAAGATACAAAAAGAATCTTGATGAAAAAGTATAAAATAATTCATTATCTTATGTATTATGGAAAAAGATTTTGAGATTTCAGGAGCAAAGCTGAGGGCCATTCTTGATTCAAGAGGAAACAAGACAGTAGAAGCAGAGATTAGATTATCATCAGGAGCAATAGGAATTTCTTCAGCACCAGCAGGAGCAAGTACTGGTGAGACCGAGGTTATCCCATTTCATAATGGAAAAGTTGAAGAGAGTATATCCATATTTCAGAAGAAGGTAAGAAGTGCCATAATGGGCTTTAATGCCTTGAATCAGTCAGGTTTTGACAATCTTTTAAAATCACTGGATGGCACTGAAAATTTTTCAGAAATAGGAGGTAATGTATCCACAGCACTCTCTATAGCAGTTGCGAAGGCAGTGGCAAATCATCTTGGCATACCTCTTTACAGGTACGCCGGTGGAAATTTCCGGGGAGTACTACCAAAGCCCATTGGTAACGTGATAGGCGGAGGCAAACATGCAATAAATGGTACAACAATCCAGGAGTTCCTAGTTACAAACGATTCAGAAAGTTTTCTGGAAGCAATTGAGATAAATGCAAGAGTTCATAAGAGGATAGGGGAGATTGCCAAGGGAATATTCAAGGATGTGAGCATAGGCGTGGGAGATGAAAGAGCCTGGGTACTTTCACTGGATGACGTTAAGGCAATGGAGATTTTAAAGCAGGCCGCTGATGAAATTTCAAAGGAAAGAAAAATCAAAATATATCTTGGTATGGATGCAGCTGCATCAACATACTTCCAGGATGGTAAGTATATTTATAAGGATCAAAAGCTGACAAGGGATCAGCAGATTGACTACATGATCAAGGCTCACAAGGACTTCGGATTCAAATATATTGAAGATCCGATGGATGAAAGAGATTTTGAAGGCCACGGTGAAATTACCAAGGCTATTGGAAAAGACTGCCTGATAGTAGGTGATGATCTGTATACTACAAATGTGAAGAGAATAAGGGAAGGCATATCTAAAAAGGCCACAAATGGGGTTCTCATAAAGGTAAATCAAATAGGAACCTTAAGTGATACATGGGATTCTGTCAAGGCTGCAACAGAGGCATCCATGAAAAATGTTATATCTCACAGGAGCGGCGAAACAACTGATGATTTCATCGCTCATCTCTCAATTGCATTTGGATCAGAATATATTAAAAGCGGAACCATAGGTGGGGAGAGACTCGCCAAACTGAATGAACTGGTGAGAATTCAGGAAGATCTTCAATGAACCTCAATCTTATAGGGTCAGGCTTAAGAGGCATAAGAAGCATAACCCTTGAGGAAATGGAGATCCTAAGGGAGAGCGATGTTATCTATATTGATTCATACACATCCATTTTTGAAGATAATTTCCGGAATGATCTTGAAAGTTTGACAGGAAAGAAATCCATCAGTCTTAGCAGGGAAGAAGTTGAAAGTTTTTCCTTTCTGAATAATAAGTTTGAAAATATATCCTTCGTAGTTTCTGGAGATCCATTTACTTCCACGACACATTATGCTATCATCAATGAATGCAGGAAAAAAGGTATAAATTACAGGATTTACGAAAACTCATCCATTACCGGTGCAATTGCAGGAAGAACCGGTCTTTCGCCATACAGAATAGGAATAGTAGTCTCAATACCAAGGATATACCATAATTATATCCCTGTTAGTCCCATAAAGAAAATAATGTCAAATATTGATTACGGTCTCCATACCACACTTCTTATGGATCTGGAAAGTGGCAAAAACATGGAACCTTCCATGGTTCTGAAAACTTTAGAAAAAATGGAAGAAAGGACCGGCGTACAGTTCATAAGGGGAAGACCGGCCATATCCCTTGAAAGACTGGGATGGAAAGATGAAAGGATCGATCTTGATTTTCTGGATAAAATTCTGGAAAATGACCTCATGAGTCCATATACAATAGTCATACCGTCAAGGCCTGATGCCAATGAAAGAGAGAATATGATTGGCATTTTCGGCAAAGATACTGTAGATAAAATATTTGGAACAGTTTAATACTTATTGAGAAATCATCCCTATTAAATGGACAGGAAGGTATTTTATCTAAGTGTTGCACGTTTTATAAGGGTCGTTGGGAGGATGTCAACTTTCATATTCCTTCCCATTATCTTCGTAAATTCATACGGACTTAGCCTTCTTGAAACGGGAATAATAACAGCCGCAGCCACTGCGGTAATGGCTGTCATTCAATATTTTTCAGGTCCCTGGTCTGACAGATTCGGTAGAAAGTTCTTTCTTGAAGTCATACCATTCTTCACTGCGATCGCATATGTTGCCCTATTTTGGGCTGTTGGGTATTCAAACAGCATTGTCTATATGATAACATTCTGGTTATCCACAATGTTTCTGGCCTCCCTCCAGTTTCCCGCAATTCAGGCCTCTGTCGCAGATCTCACCGCTGCAAGTGACAGATTGGCTGGATACACATACGTAAGGGTATTTGCCAACCTCGGAGCTGCTATAGGTCCGATGATAGGTGCCTTTCTTGCCGTCTACGGGTTCCAGTGGATATTCCTTATTGCCGGAATAACAAGTGCCATTGAGGGAATACTTCTTTATATCGCCGTTGGGGAAACATTCACTGGTGTGAAGGTAAAAAAGAGTAAGAAAAAAGACGACAGTGCAAGGTTTTCAAAGAATCCTTTTCTCGTTGTATTCACTCTGGCGGGAATTCTCTTTGGCTTTGTAATAAGACAAACAGGACCAGCTTTTACACTGTATATTTTTGATGTGAGAAATATTCAGATAATTACCGTAGGAATAATATACAGTTTAAATGGCCTTCTTGTTGTGCTGCTTCAGGTGCCAATATTTCGGCTCATGAATAAGAAGAGCAACGTCATGGTGTGGAGGGCCTTTGGAACCTTGATATACGGAACTTCATTTCTCCTTCTGGTAATATTTACTGGTGAATTTGCATTTCTCTTTATAATGGGTCTCATAACCATAGGAGAGGATTTCTCATCACCCACAACCCAGACAATTCTTATGGAAGTTGCCCCTGAATCCCAGAGGGGTGATTATGTGGGAAAATATTCCTTCATCACAAGCTTTGGAAGGATTGCAGGAACCATTGTTGGTCTTGGACTCCTCCAGTACTTCTATAGGGAGGCATCCATATTCTGGCTCATAATATCTGTACTCACATTCATATCTTCCATCTGGTTCTTTTCAATGAGTCCTTCATTTCTAAAAAGTGCACATAAGTTAACTGTTCCATCAGAATCCTAAAGAATATTAAGCCTTGATATAATTCACATCCATGACCTTCGAACTACAGGTTGATTCAATTAAGTACGGGGAAAGAATTCCGGACAAATATACATGCAAAGGGGAAAATGTGTCTCCGGAAATAAAATGGAAGGATGCACCATCCTCATCCAAGGAACTTGTCCTGTTTCTCGACGATCCCGATGCACCAAGGGGAAATTTCGTTCACTGGGTAATAACCGGAATCTCACCATCCGCAGGCTCTCTCCATGAAAATGTGGAGAAATCCGAAAAGACTCCGGAGGGATGGATACAGTTAAAAAATGACTTTGGGAAGATTGGTTATGACGGACCCTGTCCTCCTGGTTCCCAGGTTCATAATTATGTATTCACTCTTTATGCTCTTGTTTCCCCACTCACTGATGATGATAGAAAGGAAAGGGGGCAATTGAGAAAGCTGTGTGAAATGAGAATGGTTAAAAAGGTAACATGGATATTCCCCTATGGAAGAAAGTGAACCACTGTTCCGAATACTGGTAATGGCAGGTGGAACAGGTTCAAGGATGGATTTCCCGGATAAGGGCATTCTGCTTGTTCAGGGGCAGACTCTTATAGAGAGGAACCTGCAGTTGCTTTCAAGGTATTCTGATGACATATACATAGCGGTTTCTCCAAAAACAATTATTACAAAAAAGGTCTTTGAGAAAAAATACAAGATTATAGAGACTGAAGGCAATGGCTATTCGGAAGATCTTAGCTATTCTCTGAAGAAGATAGGAAAATATCCTGTATTAACTATTGCCGCAGATCTCTTCATACAGACCCATGACGTTGTTATGGATTTCCTTGGCTTCGCCTTTTCCAAGGGCAATGGGATAATAACAATGTTAGCCGACGGTCTCTTCTGCGGGTTGAGTTACTTCTATTCTGATCCGGAGGAAATAGGCGAAGACATGTTCTATACTCTGGATGTCAAGGGAAAGCAGGTTAGAAACATAAACACAACCATAGATTTTTTTGCCCTTATAAACAGGTTGAACAAGATAAGCAAGTGATATAATGGTAGACAGGGAAAAATTAAGAAAGTTCTTTTCATATTTTTCTATATTCAACAGGAATCGTGATGCAGCTGTCATAACCATAATTGGTGGAATAATAACAATGGCTGTTGCCTTAATAATACTGGATCTTATCATATCAAGTGGAAATGTATCCGAGGACGATATTGCACTTCTTATGATAGGTGGCATAATACCCGCTCTTATGGAAATTCTTGGCGGATTATCAATGTGGTTCAGGGAAAGTCTGAGTAAAATTGCAGGGGTAATTGTTATATTTGGATCCCTTCTATCTCTACTGGATACAGAAGGGGGTTTGGCCATAGGTTTCTTTCTTGCAATTTTTGGTGGTATAATGAGTTTAATGTACCATCCCAATAAGAGTAGATTCACAGACAATTAGAGGTAAAAAAGGGTGTATAGGTATAAACTGTTGAAATAGTGATTTGAAATGTAACTTTTTTATCGGAAACTTTTGATTTTTCACATGATATTTTCAGTATTAATCTGTTTCAATCCTAGTGTAAAATACGGAAAATATACCTGATAGGATTTAATAACAAACAACAATTCTCATGTCATGAACAACACGACTGCATATCTTCTTTTCGTTTTAATTGCCATAGTTTTCTTCTTTCTTGGTGCGTGGTTTTACAGATTCGTTCTCTGGTATCCGAGGGGAAGAAAATCTGTTACAGGGGCCAAAAGCCTCGTTGGAAAGGATGCCACCGTGGTCAGAGACAATGGTACTGTCTTAGTAGTGCGTGTTGATGGAGTCAACTGGAATGCAAAATACAATGGAACAAACAGACCCCAGGTTGGTAGCGTTCTGAAAATCAAGGATGTAAGTGGCCTTTATCTCATTCTGGAGGAGAACGGCAGTGGGAATTGATTGTTCAGATCTAGGAAGGGCACTCCTCATAATGCGGGATGGTTCCCGAAAGTTGCTTACCCTTGAAGAGACCATAAGGATCTGTAATGAATCCCTTGAATCAGGAAAGGAGTTTCATGAAATAGTAAAGAGAACAGAGCCATCAGTTAAAGTAATAAGATTCATTCAGGACTGGGAAGAAGAATGAAAATTGTTTCCGAAGACCTTTCATGTGAAGTCAATCAAAATGGTGGATTTGTAGAGGCGATAAAATTCAATGAAAATGATATTATAAAAAGAACAAAGGACCATCACAAAACTCATGGAGGAATAGCCCCGTTATTTCCATATGCAAACAGAATTAATGGAGGGACTTACGTATTCAATGGGAAGAAATATATTTTTGAAAGGGGTAATGATGGGAATTCCATCCATGGATATGCCAAGGAAATGGACTGGAATATAGTAGAAGAGAATGAAGATTCGGTAACACTTGAGACCAGCCTTTTCAGAGAAGAGGGATATCCTTTCAAAGTAAAATGTACAGTTCATATTTGCGTTTCAGGATCAAGATTCTGTGAAGTTGCCCATTTTCATAATCAAGGAGAGAATTCTGCACCAATCTCCCCTGGATTTCATCCATACTTTATGGTGGGAAAGGAATGGAATCTTTCTCTTGAAAGAAGGGCCCTGAAATCAATTAAAAAGGACGAATATTTTCCATCGGGAAATTACATAGAATTTTTCAAAAACATAAAAAAGAAAAAGACAGGATATTTTGATGATCTTTTCAAATACATTGGACCGATGAATCTATATGGAGAAAAATATTCCTATAATATTGAATCCACAAACGCAAAATACTTTATGATATACGATGGTGAGTTTGCCGAAAATACATCTGTAGCCATTGAGCCAATGTCATCACCTGTTAACTCTTTTCAGACTGGAGATGATCTGAAGATTTTGAATACCAATGAGATATGGCCCTTTGGCTTTTCATTCAGTGTTGAAGAGATCACTTCGAGCGAAAGTGCTTGAATATTATTCCAATACTTTCTCCAAGTAGGATACCTGCAAGGAATGTGAATACAACTGTGATAACTGGATCAAAAAAGGACGGCATAGACGGATCATAAAGGTAATAATACCATTTTACAAGGAAAAGGATCGACCAGGCCAGTGCAACAGATCCTGAGGATTGATAAATTTCTCTCCCTTTTCTGTCTTTAAATTCAGACAGGTCACCAATGATGAATCCAGATATAAAGCCAAAAACATATATGGACATTGAAATCTCAAATTGTATAAGCGTCAGGGTTATGGATGAATACAGGGTCATAAGCATATACACAAGTGGATACAAAATTATTTTCTTAGAGTAAGTTTTGCCAACTTTTGCTCTCAAAACCCTAACGACAATAAGAATAAGAAATATTAATAGGAAGACATAGAACTGTATCTTAAACGTTCGAAGGAACTCAATCAAAGTTTGCTCGCTGATTATGCCTGTCAATTAATTAGCCAATGCATATGATATTAATAAATTTACACCTAATAACAAATCGATTAAAAATAAATACATTTTGAATTGTGATAGTTAATATGTGAGAAATAAATTTTAAATATAAGTATTACCTAATCTATCCAAGGGAAAAAATATGAAACAGGTAATAAATAAGGAAGATAAGGCAGTCTCACCTATAATTGCTACCATTCTTCTGATAGCAATAACGGTGGTTCTGGCTGCAACTCTTGTAACCATATTGGGTGGTTTCACACACGGAGCAGGTAACACAGTAGAATCGGCCGGTGTTACTACTTCTACTAGCTCTAATGGAAGTGCAATAATTGTATCCGTAAGTAGTTCTTCACAAGCTCTTTCAGGGTCACAGATTCAATTTACCTTGACAGTGACCGATGCAAATGGAACATTCACTTTCACAGGAAATCTTAATCAAAGTTCAGCTATTGTTGCATCATCTGTAAAAGGTGACATTAACATTACTGAAATTTCACACACGTCTACCTCATTCACTGGTGGAACTACATACACCTTCGCGGTGGGATATGAAAGCGTCCACCACCCAACGTTTGTCGGATCAGTTATTTCGAGTTATTCGCTGAGCCTTGTCTATAAGGGGACACAGTTTTACAGCTCTGGGGCACAAACAGTATAATTCTTATTTTTTTTTAAAATACTAACTTTTTAATTTTTGATTGTACTATTCGTTTATGGATAAGCGAATTACAGAGTTATATATGTATATTTTTTCTATCAAGGAATTTGATCATGAAGTGGTTAAAGGCAATTTAGGCAATAATCGGGGTGAGTTAATTTGGAGGTCTAATTTAAAGCATCTTAACCTATACGAATCTTTGAGAGGAGATTGTGACATTATTGGATGGGCATCAGCTGACGACCCATCAAATATATTATCACTATTGAAGGAATTGAAGAGTTCAATTAGAGGAAAGGGCGAGATTGTCCATTCGTTTCTTTCAATATATCAGAGATCTCCCTATCTAAAAAACTCTCTAAACATTGAAAAACAGATAAATGAGAGCAGAAAGAAGTACATAATTGCCTACCCGATGTCAAAATCAAATGATTGGTATTTACTTCCATATGATCAAAGGAAAAGAATAATGGACGAACATATAAGGACAGCAATGACAGATCCAAACAATAAGGATATCCTCTCATACACAACCTATTCATTCGGAATTGGAGACCAAGAATTTGTTGTGATTTACGAAACCGATAGCCTGTATTCTTGGATGAAGGTAACTGAAAAGCTCCGTGAAGTTGAGGCAAGAAAATGGATTATTAAGGAGACACCCATACTCACCGGTATAAGGATTGAATGAAAATGAGTATTTTTCTTGTTAGATATTCTGAAATAGGTTTAAAAGGCCCAAAGGCAAGAAACGATATGGAGAAGCGATTAGTGAGAAATATTAAAATTTCTCATAAAATGATGAATAAGGAGGTCAAAATAAGAACAGAGAGAGGAAGAATATTCGTATACAGTGAAGACTCTGAAACGTCATCTAGATGTATATCCCGTGTTATGGGAGTCAAATCGCTTTCAGAGGTTATGCCCATCGATTTCAAAGATATAGAAGATATTGTCAAGGTAGTTCAGAATATTTATGTAGAAAAGGTAAAAGGAAGGACTTTTGCCGTAACGACGAGAAGAACAGGGAAGCAGAATTTCACATCTGTAGACGTGAGTAAAATAGTCGCAGATAGTTTATACAGTGAATCAAAAGGTGTTGATCTTAAAAACCCAGAAGTTCAAATATCTATCGAGATAAGAGAAAACAAAGCATATTTAATTACGGATACAGTAAGCGGTCCAGGAGGCCTTCCAATCGGAAGCGAGGCAAGAATGACAGCACTGATCTCAGGGGGCATTGATTCGCCAGTAGCGGCATGGATGCTTCTCAAAAGAGGATCTCCTGTTGATATGGTTTTTCTGTCCATGGCATATCCTCTTGATGCAGTTCAATTTCTTAATAACGCAAAATCACTGTATGAAAATTGGTATTTTGGATATGATCCCAAAATCTATATCGTGGATGTTGGAAGATTGGTGGATCAGTATCTGTCTAGGGGAAAAATGAAATTTGCAAATGTGAGCTTCAAGAAGATTATGTATAAAATAGCTGAAAGGATAGGAATGGAAAATGGTTCCTATGGGATTATCACAGGAGAATCCTCGGGGCAGGTCTCATCCCAGACTCCTGAAAACTTAAGGGAACTTAGCAGAGGCATGGAACTTCCTGTACATCGTCCCCTACTGGGTTTTGATAAGGACGAAATAATTCAGTTATCAAGAAAAATCGGCACATTCGGTAACGATAGATTTGGAGAGTTTTGTTCTTTGTTTGGCGATGTTCCTATTACTCACATTACACAAGAGGAATTGCAAAGTGATATGGATAAGTTAATAGATTATTTTCCATCGAACAAGGAGATTCATATAATAAGAGGTTCAGAAATCAGTTCATTTATGAAACTGATTGATAGGGATTATGAAACAAGTGTGATCGGTGATGATGATATTGTAATCGATCTGAGGGACAGGTTGTCATATAAACAGTGGCACTTTCCTAATGCAATCAATCTTACCATGGATAAAGTGATCGACAAAGTAAAGGATATGGAAGGTGAAAGAAAAATTGTGTTATATTGCCAAAAGGGACTCCAAAGTGCCCATATTGCATCACGACTTAGGGAAATGGGATATAACGCATTTTACGCCAATATTGAAAATGTCAAGAATCAAATTCTGTGAAATATTCACGGGCATTATTTACATGTTCTTCAGCTGAGAGTATTGCCTTTTCAACAGCTTCCTTTGGCGTTTCCACAGGATAGAAATTTCCTTCCTTATTCCTAGTTTTCCTTAAGGGCATACTCCCCAAACTAATTATGTCCTTACCTTCACTTATACCAAAGGACTCCTCAGAGATTGTTCCGTTTGAGCCATCAATTGCTATCAAGGCATCTGATGCTCTGGTAATGAGAAAATTCCTTGCATAACCAATCCCAGAAGGTATTGAATAAGTTAAAAATTCATTTTGCATTTTTCTTGTAAATCCAGGGAGTATTCCAATTACAATTCCACCCTCTTCTCGTGCTCCTCTTGCTACCTCTCTCATAACTCCATTCAAACCTCCACAAACAATAATACATTTTGATTTTGCAAGTAACTGGCCAACCTCAAAGGCCATCTTGAGATACTTCTCTTCCGGATTTGCTCCACCAATAACGCCAATGTAAAGTCTGGAAACCATTTTAACCGATTATATCTAAGTATTTTTAAGTTCTTGAATTCTTTGGCTTACAAAGAATTCCGTCTGGATTTTGATTTGAATCCTTGTGGAATCAACCTAATAATCAATTTTTATATCTTTTTTCACCATTCAGATCATATCCTACTTTAAAATTCTCCTTAAAATTTGAAAAGAATACATCAATATTTCCCTGACCATAGAAGTACTTCAGCGTAAATGTTAGTGTAAGATTGTGATTATTGTACACCGAAGTGAAATTTAAATTATCATAAGAAGTTTCTAATCCTCTGATTCCCATACCCAGAGTACCCAGTGCACTCATATTGATGCTGTATGGAAATGAAAAAGTAATATTATAAATACCAGGGATAATCATTGAATATGGGATAATAAGTTCTCTATTGCCTGAGTTATTAAATAATGTTCCATTTCCTTGCAGATTTAAGGGAATGTAATATCTTGGGGCTGCATTGTAATTTCTTGTTAAAAGAACAATTCCTGATTCATATGCCTCAATTCCGTAATCGCCCTTTGAAACGAGGTAATTCATTGCTTCACACATAGTAACACCAGAGCTACTTGAAAAACCATCATAATAACCAATGGCATAATCTACACGATTCGTTGTTGACAAATTTTGAAGTATGTAGGTATCATTTGGACCATAGCCGTAAACTGTGTCAAATGCTTCCAAGCATGATAAATCATAGTCGTGTACATCAACATAGGGTAATTGATATTGATATATCACATATGGATCGTTTCTAGGTATTAGATTTACGACATTTACATAATCGTTATACTGCTGCAAATTCGGGTGAAAAATATTCATGTTAAACGGATCTGATGAATATGCATTAATAGGAGAATATGGCTGAAAAACAATAGCAAAAAGAAATACCACAGCCAAGACAGTAATGGGTTCTTTTCTCTTTTTCATTTCTATTATTAAATGTTTCATTCTGTGTCTTGTTTTATCGTTAATTATTTTTTCTTCCTGTTCCGAATAGTGATCATGAATTCTTGCACCTTCTATCAATGCTATATAGATGAATGGAACCACTGTTACAGTGTATTGTGTATGGTAAAAATATGGATAGGTATAGATAACCGCGAGATTAAACATAGAAAGGGATGCAAATGGAATTAAGAACAAAAGCCACTTTGGTGACCTGAAAGGAATGAATAGGAGAGGTGAAAATATTAGAACCACATTTATTACTTTGTTGTCAACATTTGTAAATAAAGTTGATACAAAATTTGTTGATGAAATATGAAAGTAACCGGAAAAATATCTCTCCTGGTAAAGATAATATGGAGAACGGAAAATTACCAAGGCAGAAATGATTAACATCAATGAAAAAATTAGAAAGTTGGCCAAAATATACTTCATTTTTAAATTATGGTCCTTTTGACGGTTTCTTCGCCTTAAAATCTCTTCAATCATTATAAAAACTATAAACAAATAGGGAAAGAAAAAATATGGAAATCTGACGGAACCTGATAGAAAGAAGAATACAGATGAAAGCAAATATCTTTCCTTTAAATACATATAATAACCTAGCAAAAAGAAGAACATGAAAAAAGCCTGAAAATGATAATCAAAATAATTTACTCCTGCCAATGGAAAATAGATAAGATAGGAAATTGCAAAGAGAAGTGAAGAGGTTCTATCTCCAGTTTTCAGGATGCCAATCTTGTACAATATTAAGGCAGGAGTGCCAAGAAAAAATTCCTGAATTATTAGCATCCCCGGAATGCCATAAATTAGAATCAAAGGGCTAAAAAGAATTCTAAGCAATGAAAAACCAAACATATATTCTAAATAAGCCCATGAATGGTTAAATAAAATGGAATTAAGCGTCAAGGAAATTATTCCCGCATCAAAGACACCATCAATCATACTGTACATTCTCATAATATCGATGTAGCTCCAGGCAATTATGTATATGAGGACAGCGAGAAGGATTATTGACCCTTGAATGGATGATTTTTTTGAAATTATATCCTTAATATTTTGAAATCGGATGGTATCTTTTAGGAAGCGCATTTAATTAGTCTCATAAACAGAAAATACATTAAGATTTCTAACATTATAAATTTACAATAGATCAATTATTCACATTCAACCCATTATGGATACATAACAGAATTATTTTCAATATTGTGAACATTAGAAAACGGGTATATTCAAAGTGATGAGAATTTTAGTTCTTATGGTTTTACCAAAATTTGTCATTCCAGTCAGCACCTTTGATTAAGGGTGTGAATCTAGAATTGATTCGGTTATGAAACCTCACAATTAAAAATCAATGTTGGATGCATTATATTCAAAAATAACGTTGAATTAATGAACAAGATGCTTTAAATTTTTTAAAAAATTGATTGAAAAGGTATTTTTTATAAGATAAGGGATTTGATGCATTAGGAATAAATTTTATAACCATTTGATCATTATCCCAGTACTGCCCTGGTAGTGTAGTGGCCTATCATACAGGCCTGTCGAGCCTGTGACTCGGGTTCAAATCCCGGCCAGGGCGTCAAGATAAAATGGAATCTTCAAAATCAAAAATCATACCAGTCCAGGAAATTTATTGATTTGGTTAGGATCATTTTAGTTTGGTATGGGGGTAATTTCATACATTTAAATGAGGGCTACTACCCTTAATTCAATTAAAAGATCATAAATGTTGAATGAATTTATCATTATCGTTTTGAAAATATATAAAGACGTTTTGGAACTTAGTGAATCGAATTGGTTGCAAATTGTCTCTTAAGTTATGAATAAATTATTCCCATTGTTCATATAGTCTATAAAACCTATTTAGGGTGCATCTTCTTTCCAACGGCTTTTGTAAAGAATAAAAATATCTTTAAAAATTCAACTTCTTCCTTAACGTTAGAAAGTATATATTTTAATTATTTTCACTGTAATTCTAGATTAAAATCCCTTTACGTTTCAATCAGTTAATGTAATAACTAAATCCGATCAGGCCAAAACACAAATATATTTTTGCTAAAAAACTAAAAGTTGAAATTTATGTTACATCATAAACTCTCATATTGACATTCAAAATTTTTTGGAAAAGATTCATATAAAAATGAAGTTTTAATTTTCATATTTTTTTGTTTATTACGACAATCAGAAACTTGCATATTTTTAATTTATTCCTCGTCTTCGTCTTCACCGTCTTCCCGATCTGCTGGAGTTGGACTAGGGCCAATGTTAATAATGGCGTTAAATGTTTCCAATTCACTCCAAGTGCAGGTGTCAAATTCTGGCAGTTTATCTCCAAGAACCATATTAATACTACCCAATATAAGAATCGTTGGTGGTATTTATTCTTTTCTAAACTTAGGTCATAAGCAATAATTATAACTCTTTAGAACTATTTGTAGTATCCCGTATTTTGTGTAGCAGCTAATGGAATGACTCCATCAACAAGGAATGGTATTGCAAAAGGGATCCTGGGACAGTATACGGAAAGATAAATGATCCGAGAATTCCAAGGGATCGAAATAACAAATTCCAGACAGCTCTGTTTAAGAAATACCAGCGCAATGTTGGTATTGACGATCCTGCTGTATCCATGCATTCAAAGGGAATACCAACAAGGAAGATGGCTGAAATACTTGAAGAACTGATCCATAACGAAGATATCAAGTCGATAATATGGAGAATAACGGAAATAAGGATCAAAAGGAATAACATATGGAGATCAAGGCACCTGATAATAGATACTGTTGAAAAGGAATGTGACATATTTGCAATGGCATAGGGAATGGATAAATTTAGTTCAGGACATTAATATTAATTCAATGGTGATGCTTTCCTTGATCCTTGTCATTTCTTCACTTAGCCTTAAGATCTATCCTTGATGTAAAGGTGTTCTGTCAGAAATAATATTGTGGAGAGTGTCACTAAAACCAATGAAACTAAAAATATGAACACAATATGATTAGGTGCAAAATCGAAAATTATATTTCCCAATATTGGACCTGACGCTGAGGCAAGTGACTGGGAGAGATTGTACATAGATACTGATGTTATTCTTGAACTGGTTGATCTACCTATCATTTCATTAAAGAGAGTTAGACCTAAGCCGGATTGTGTGACTCCAATCACTATTGAAGGAGATATGATTTCTAAAAGATTTTTTGAGTCAATTATCAGTAAGATTAAAAGGAGTGTTAGGAATAAGTTGATTATTATAGTCCTTCGAAGTCCGTATTTGTCTGCTATCCTTCCCCAGTAGAGTTGAGACGTTATTGCGGAAATAGAGATTATTATAAAAATTATGGTGTAAGTATACGTACTTAGATTCAAATAGGAAGAGGAAAGTATGTAAAGCTGGAAATATGGCATTAACAGTGAACTTCCCAGATAAAATATGATAATAAAAATTATAAATGACTTGAATTTAATATCCGTTTTCCTATGTTCTCTTCTCTCCTCAACTGGTAAGGCAAATGAAGGCATCTGGGTCATTATTGCCAGTGAGATTGTAGAGAAGAGAAGTACCCCAACTAAAAAAACTGTTAGCATTGCAACAGTGTAATTTCTGATACCTGCAAATATGAAAAGTGCAATAAAATACCCTACAAGCGAAAATATTTTCATAATAAAGTTTCTCTGAGAGAAATATTTGTTCCTAACAGAAGTAGGAATTATTGTGGGAACCCATAATGTCCATGTTGTGCTGGAAGCGGAAGCAAAAAAAGTTCTAAGGGAAAGTAGCAAAACCATAAGTAGAAGCCTTTCAGTCTCATCTGGGATGAATATTAATAAAATTACAGGAATCCATAGCAATCTGTCAAGGAAAGTAATAAACACTGTCAGTTTTTTTAGATTTTCTGATCTTTTAGTGAATCTTACCGCATAAAATTGGGCAAGAGGCACTAAAAATACTGGAATTCCAGTGATGTAACCAATAGGTGCATTCTTACCGAAAAAAGGAATTGAGAGTGGTACAAGAAAAGGTGTAGTCATGCTACTATAAATAGCCCAAAACGATCCATCAGATATGGATAGTTTCTCAGTAGATTTCGTGACATCATCACTTGAAATAAAGAACGAAAGAATGTAACTTTTTAATGTACCAATCTGTACACCCATATTCAAATCTCCAAATTTGATCCTCAAGGAGTGCTGGAAGCAAATTGTAACCTCCCGAGTCAATATGATATAAAAATTTTGACATGATATTGTTGCCATTTAATTACTCTTTTACCTTTTTTAAGAAAAAACTGTCCGTGATCACTACTGATAATAGTATATTAGCGTAAAGTTTATGAATAACTGTTTGAATATCTTTTTGGTATCTATGAGTAAAGATAGAATTTCTGGTATCAAATCTCTTCGGGTACTTCTGTCCATCAGATTCGAACGTGTATCCTACAGGTTCCGAAAGGACAAAAATGAAGAGTTTCATAAAACCGTATGAATGTTCCCTGAAAGGCTCTATTTTTTTCCCTTCTGATGTTACCAGTTTTAATTCCTTTGTGGTAACAGGGGATACCACCTTTACCATATACCTTCCACCGAGTTTTGAATAGAAAAGACTGGAATTCTGGTCGTGGAATAAGGATTTCTGGGGCAGAGTTAATTTCAAAGGGGTTTTTCTCTTCTTTCTATTCTCGTCACACTTAAAATACTGATCAATCTCCACATAATAGGAATATTCACCGGGTTGAAGGTAAATCTCACCAGTCCATTTTCCGTCATTCCTTTCAAGGGATATTGATCCGTCTCCATTGCAGTTAAAATTCCCTGAAATATAACAGGACTGATCATAGTCTTCAGATGGGATCGAAAATATTACTTTATAATGGAAACCGTCAGTATTCTCAATTATGGGCATTATACATAGTAATCCCGTAAATCGTATAAATCATTTTTCAGGATTATTTAAATAGGATGAATTCAGATTAAAAGATTGACCTTAAAAGGTTCCACCTTTTCTCCCTTCTTCAGTTTCCCATTTTCAACCTCAAATTCATATTCTTTGTCATTCAGATATATGTTGAATATCCCATCACCATAAAGATACAAATTACCATCAAATATAACCGATGTTCCTTTCTTAATAAAAATAGGATATTCCTCACTTGTCTCTATGGAAACATTTCCTTCCATTCTTTCCTGGGTCCAAAAATTGTACCAGATACCTTCCGGAATATAGACCTGCCTTGTCTTGGTTTTTTCAAATATCTGTGGAGCATAAAGGATGCCTTCACCTAAAATATATTCGTCATCGCAGTAGAAAGACTCAGGGTTATGATACAAGTAAGCAAGAGGATAAACTGCCGGTTTGTAATTTTTGGAGGAAAAATAGAGGGCGCTGTAAATCTGGTCAATGAACTTGTATCTAAGATCAATACTTTTTAAAATGGAACCCTTTGCCTGGCCTGGAAGAAGAAATATTTGCTGATCGTTTCCGTCTATTGTCTTATGATTCCTGTACAGTGGAAAGAACAGTGCCATTCGATAATAGGCTGCAATTAATTCTGGGGAGCTGTCCCCAAAAAATCCACCAAGATCACAACCTACAACTGTAACTCCGCTTATGGAAAGACTGGTAACCATGGATATCTGAAGTAATACATCATCCCAGGATGATTTTGTATCTCCCGTCCATACGGCAGCATATTTCTGAATCCCGGCAAATCCAGACCTCGTTAAAACAAAGGGCTTCTCTACACTTTCACTCAGTGCCTCAAAGGTAGCCTTTACCTCAAGATAGGAATAGGCATTTCTGACATTCCTGTGCTTTATCTTCTTGCCATTATCGAGCAAATGGATGGCATCAAGATCAAACATGTGATCCTCGGTCAGAATCGTTGGCTCATTCATATCCAGCCATATACCGTCTATGCCCTGTTTAGCCCACTGTTTAATTTCCGATTTCCAGAAATTTCTACCCTTACTATTCAGGAAATCGGGGAAAACAGAATTACCTGGCCACATGTTGGCAAAATATATGTCACCGTTTGATTTGAATACATAAGAACCCATGCCTCTTATGAAAACATCGTAATTCTGGTCCGCCTTGATACTTGGATCCACAATTGTTACCACCTTTATGCCCATTTCATGCATTTCTCTGAGAAATTCAGAACCATCTCTGAATCTCTCCTTGTCCCATTTAAAGATTCTGTATCCGTCCATGTAATGTATGTCCATATACATGGCATCCACCTTTGTGATCTGTTTGTATCTTCTGGCAATATTCAGTGCCTCCTTTTCGGGATAATAAGAATATCTTGAAATTGTATGGCCGATTGCCCATTTTGGTGGCATAAATGGCTTTCCGGTTAATCTTATGAAAGAATCAACTATTTCCCTTACCTCCAATCCTCTAAACATAAAAATCTGAAGGCTCGGAGAAAAAGCTTCTATTCGAATTCTGTCATAATTCTCAACTCCTGTATCGAACTTAATCTCCCCGGTAAAATTTATAAAAAGGCCTATGGAAGAATCAGGATCATTTTTTATTATGAAGGGTATTGGAAAATATATGGGATCTTTCCCTCTTTCGTAACCACCAGGATCAGAGTTCAGGGACGATAACTTGAGTCTTTTCCTGTCTATTCTGAAGGCTCTTTCTCCTAAACCAAGTATGTGGGAGTCAATGTTTATGGGCATTGTTATTGTAATGTGCTCGTCCTTTTCATCCAGTTCAAATTCATGAACAGATTCATTTTCGCTCATTTTTTCCGTTCCTTTGGCGAATTCAATTATGGGTTCAGGGTTATTCACATTGATAATTTTATAGTAATCTCCATTCATTATTTCTATTTGCATTGATGCAGATTGAACTCAGGCATATACCTTTTTTGCATGGAAAAATAAAGTGAAAAATTTTCTTAATATAAAGTGTTTAAATATTTATATTCACAATTTCATTGTTACCAAATAAGTAAAATTAACATTTATTGTATGAGTATAATTTATATTGACTTTGAGATAAACATGAATTCACAACTCATGGTAGTAGTTATTTTACCTTTACACGGCATGAATACATTGCAACGTCTTCCATTCTGGCGGATCTGCCCCCAACCCAAAGTTTTCTGTTTCTATTTCTAATCTGAAAACTATGTCTGAAACCGTCCTCAATTACAACATCCATTACGGATCCTGCTATTTTTGTGTCAATTCCTCTTATTTTTCCATCAACTTCGGCCTGTATCTTGTGGCCATCACTCATTGCCTCCTGTATATACCAGCATGCCAGCCAGCCAGTGGAAAAGCTTCTGTCACTGAATTTAATTCCGCTTCCAACCATAGTGGATGGTTTCCATATTGTGTGATAGAAATAATAACTGGACATGTGGACAATTTCATTTTCATCTGCATATATGGCATAATTTAGCTCCTTTTTGCCCCTGTCGATTCTCAGCATTACAGACTTTCTATCTGTTATAAGGGCTTCAGTTGCAGGACCATTTCTCTTTCTTACTATGGCGTTTTCCAAAAAGGAGAGGTCGTGTTCGTTTGAATCAGGGAACAGTACCACAACAACTGTAACTCCCCGTTTTATGGCATCTCGCATAGGGTCAAAGAGAAATTTCAATTCATCATAGGATGCTGAAATCATTATTTCCTCGTTTGCCTCATCAATATTTTTCCTCATCTCGTTTCGTATCTTTCTTTCCGATTGTATTATCCACAGATAGGGATCAGTAGTTCCAGACCTCTTCCTGGCAAGTTCTATCTGTTTAGAAATCTCAGTAATACTTCTTTCCATAAGATCAATTTCATTCCTAAAACTATCCTCCACGCTTCTTGCCTTATAGACTCTTTTCTTTCCTGGGCTAAATTCAATGAGATTTCTTGCAAGCAACCTAGATATCACATCATAAACTCTTGGTTGTGGTATTCCTGAATACTGCACAGCCTCAGTGGAAGTTAGTGGCCCTTTCAACGCAATTGCTTTGTATACCTTTATTTCGTATGTGGTTAGTCCAAACTTCTTCAGATTCTCGAAGGGGTCTTCACTCATATCTATATAAACCATAATTGAATAATAAGTTTTCCGGGGAACTCTCATTTTGTTAAAAAATTCAGAAATATCAAACTAAAGTATTTTCAGAGTTTTTCTTTTTGACTTCAGTCCACTGATAATTTTAACCTGATCTCTTTTGACGTGGTAATATTCTGAAACCTGTTTAATTATGTCTCTGTTGGCCATGTTATTCTGTGGAAGAACATTAGTCTGTACGACCAAATAGTCTTCCATTTCAACGATCCTGGCCTCTCCTCTCTTAACAATTACTTTTACAATCACTATGATTGTAATTGAAAGAAGGTATAAAACTGATATATCCAAGGTATATTCTGACTCAGAGAAGGAAAGGAGGTTTCAGTTTCTTAAAATTCTGCATAGCGTCCCAAATGTTGTGTATTTATAAAGGATACCTCCTTTGGAACATTTCCTTAATCTCATCAATGCATTTATAATATCCTCTCAATGATCTCATAGACCATTTGTCATTTATCTCTGCTGCCCTCAGATAAATGAT